>JAIRQL010000048.1 GCA_031256515.1 Alphaproteobacteria bacterium | reverse complement strand
ATACCATATTTATTGGCAATTTTTCTTTGTGATAATTCGCCAGACTTAAGAGCTTTTATTACTTTTAATACGGCAGGAGGTGTTCTTTTTTTTCTAATTGATTTTTTTCTTTCTTTTTTTAAGCCAAAGATACCAAGCTCTTTTGCTTCTTCAATAACTTCAAGATTATTAATTACAACTTTCTCAACTACTCTTTCACCTTTATGTTTCTTTAAATAAATTAAAAAATCTATATTTGAATTAATAACTTTATGAATATTATCTACATCCACATCTTTGGCTCCACTCATGGTTAAATTTTTTGCAAAAGCCTCTGCTATTCCTTGTAATCCACTTGCCGAGTGCATAGTTAGCATAAATCCTTTATGTCCGCTATTTATACTTCGCAGTATTAAGTTTACATTACTAACAGTCAACTCTGGAATTAATATTCTTTCAGGATTACTTCTCATTAATAAATCAAAAGCCTTTTCATAGTCTTTGTCTTCCTTAGCAAAAACCTCTGATACTTTTTGATCACCATGAAAAATATAATCATGAATATCTCCTACAACATTCATAATTACATCTTCGCTAATATACTGAATTAATAAATTACTAAAAGTAGTTTTACCACTTCCTGTACCACCAATAACAAAAGCAGATAAGGCTTCTTCTGAAATATATTTAACTAAAAAATTATATTCTAACTCACTAAGTCCAAAATCTTTATAGGTATGATGTAAAACTGCATCGTTTAATCTTATAGATATTTTTACTCCACTACCGATAGTATCACCAATTCTACCTGTAAACCTAAACTTATTAACTGGTAGCATTAAAGATACTTGCTTATCAGTATTTGTTAATTTTTTAGGTGCAATGGCAGAAACAAAATTCATCAAGGTTTTGATGTATCCTTTAGAAAGATTGTTATCGTTTATATACTCTTTTTTATCACCTCTTTTAATTAATGTAGCTTGATTAAATTTATTAATCTGAAAATCTTCTATCTCGCTATCTTCAAAATATTTAACTAAACGATTAGCAATATAATATAAATATTTGCCCTGTTCTCCTTTAAAATCAAGTTCTCTTTTATTGGACTTATTGGAATTTCCATTTTCCAATTTGTTTTCCACTATATTTTCCATTTTTTCCAATCCATTCCAATTTTCTTTTTTCCATTTTTCCACTTACCTCTTTAATAATGGTAACGACACTGAATAATTATTAACTTTTCATCCTGCACTTTATATACAAGCCTATGTTCGCTATCTATCCTACGACTCCAAAAACCTGCTAAATTATCTTTTAAAGGCTCAGGTTTTCCCTCTCCAGAAAAAGGAGTTCTTAATATATCTTTAACTAGACTATTGACTTTCTTCAGCTTTTGCTTATCATTCTGTTGCCAAAACAGGTAATCTTCCCATGCTGATTTTTCAAAACTAATTATTAACATCTTCTATTAACTCATGAGATTCCATATTTCCAGATTCAACATTAGCAATAGCCTGCATTAGCCTTTTAGCATTATTGGAAGATTTCAATAAATAGCTAGTTTCCTTCCACGAGTTATACTCATTCAGAGATATTACTACTGCACTTTTATTATTTTTGGTAACAATTACTGTTTCATCATTATTTACCACATCATCTATAACTGAAGCTAGATTTTCTCTTGTTTTACTATAATTTAATACTTTCATATTTATCTCCAACATATATTTACAATATATTGTCCGTTATATTGTACGATATTGCAATAAGATTTTGTTCTACTGCAATAATAATTTCCATTTTTACACTTTCCAATTTTTCCATTATCTTTCCACTTTAGATGTTTCTTTTTTATCCTCAAAAATACTTACTTTTCTTAGGGTAAACCACTTTTCTTGCTTTTTGATATTAAATAAATCTGGTCTTTTATTAACAGTATTAAGTGCTAGTTTTTTATCTTCTTTATACATTTGCAAAAATGAATAGATTTTATCCTCACTCATTCCAAGTTCTTTTAATTTATTTATAGTATTTTTATCAGCAGTAATTTTTATAAAAGAATTTGACTTATACATTGATTTCCAATTTGGAACTCTTTCTTCATAAAATCTTGGCAATCTTGGTTGATAAATAGCTTTTTGCTTATTTTTATTTTGTTGCTCTTGTTTTTGTTTAAGTTGTTTTTTCTCTTCCTCGCTTCCTAAATCTAAACCTAACTCTTTGCATTTATTATTCATAACAGTATGAATTTTCTTTAAATCCTTTTTATCTAACACTAATTGTTTATTATTAATTTCATTTCTTGTTTTAATATTTATATGACAGTGCATATTGTTAGTATCTTCATGGATACCAAATGAATAAATATTATAAGGAAATAATTCTGCTAAACTTTCTCTCATTGCTTGATGAAAAATCTTCTTATCGTTTGTACTATTTATACTGCTAGGAAGAGAGAATGAAGAGTGACATACTTGACGATGTAATAAATCATCTTGATCAATTCCTCCAATACCAACTTTAGCTGTAGACTTAAGATTGTCTTCATCCTTTAGTAAATTCCATCTTTTTACCTCAATAGCAATATTTTCTGCGGTAATAATTTCCCCTAAATTATTTTCTATACAATCACTTTTTCTTCTAGCATAATCTGTTGAATTATATAAAAAACTATAATTCTTCGCCCATTTTATAACTTTAAAAACTGATGCTAGTTTACTTCTTGAACCTTTTTTTACTTTTAATTGTGTAGGAGTTTTCTGCTTATAATTGATAATATTTCTATTATCAATAGAAAATTTAGAAGAAGACTTTTTTTGAGCTTGCTTATAAGACATTCTAGCTAATAGTCGTCTATTTCTATTTAGAATTTCTTCTAATAGGCTTTTTTCTTCCTCTTTATAGTATCTTTTTGCCATTTTCAATTATCTTTTTAATATCCTTAATTAGTAAAACAGCATCATTATGAGCTTTATACTTTAATAATTGATTTAAGTTCCTACCAATACCATTAAGCTCTATAATATAAGCACCGATTAAATCTTTCTCTCTAATGCTTAAGAATGGTTTTATCTCTTGAAAAAGTAATTGCTTTATAAAACCTGTTCTTGATTTTGCTTTATATTTTTCTGCCAAGTTTATAAAATCATCATATTCTTTCTTATTAAATCTAATAGTAATCCTTTTATTAAAAGTGTTCATACCAAGACTCTCCATATTGTTCTTTAAGAACTCTCATACGATTTACATCATCCACAGAAGAAGATAAAAACTTTAAATTATCTCCTAGTTTTTCTTGAAGATTAACATTTAAAATTACATTTTCTTGAGGTCTTTTAAGTAAAATAAAATATCTATGATTATGAGTTTTCTGTGCTTCTAACACTTCATTATAAACAGATAGATTTATACCTAATTGCTCTAAAATATTTTCACTTATACCATCACCTGTAAATAATGCTTGATTTTGGCATTGACTTAATACTAATTCTTTTATACTTTCAAAAACATCATTTCCATTAGTATCCTTGCCACTCAAAATTGGCTCTAAAAACATACTAGGATTTTGGAAAGCTAACCACACACAACCTCGTAATTTCCTATGCTCTGTTAATAAAACATCTATTTGTTTTCTAAAGTATTTATTTCTAATCATTTTTGCACTTTCATCTATAAATATAAAGTGTCCTCTACTGGTTTCTCTTGCTTTTTGCCTAATTTTAAACATAATGTAATAAATAATAGGTGCTGATAATTCTTCATCATCAAGTATTTTATCCATCTGAAAGTTTAAAAACTGCCCTTCTAAGCTAAATTTATCTTCAGGAGCATTAACATACTTAGAATAATTACCACTTGCCCAAATTGTTAAATTATCTCTAATGCGACAAGGTGGAATTACATTATTTTCTATTAAATTCTTTAATATTCTTTCTTCAGTTGGTAATAAAGAAATTATGTTAATAAAATTCTCTAAATCTTCTTTATCTTCAATACTTTCAGCTTTTGATAGCATTGATAGAAAATTATATAAAAACTCTTTATTATCATCTTTTTCTAAATCTACTTGCAGTGGGTTTATAGCTAAATCTAAAAAGTTAATATCTTCTCCTTTAATCCAATTAGTAAAAACACTAATGCCATTAAATCTATCAAAAGAATATACATCTATATCGTTATAATTATCTATTATTCCTTTCATCAAATATTGAATAAATGTAGTTTTACCACCACCAGTTGGTGCTATTACTACTCCATGACCAACTGAAGTCTTTTCTTCACTAATATGCAAATAAAATTTATACAGATTATTATAGTTAGTAGAAAAATTGGCAATTGGCTTCTCTCCCCAATCGCATTTATTTAACCCCACAGGCATATCTATATAATCAAAAAGACCTGCTATAGTTTGCGATAACATCTTTTTTGCATAAATTAAATAATCAGCATGTGGAATTAAAAACTTCATTGTATGATGTAATTTAAATCCTATTAATCTCTGTAGAAAAAAGAAGTTTAAAAGCCTTTTTTCATCAATTAAAAATATCTCGTATTTACTAATCAATTCCTTTAGCTTATTGATTGATAGGCTTAACTCTTCTTCAGTATCCGCAAAAACTATTATAAAAATATCGCATACTGTTAAATTAGCATTATCATTATCTAATATTTCTTGTGCTTGAGCTGTTTCACTTATTTTTTTATTTGATGAATTGAAAAACTTAGACATAACACCACCATCTTTACTGGCATCATTGCTGGCACTTATATTTCTTTTATCTTCAGATATTATACTTTTAGCTTTTAAGTTTTGAAAAAATTTAGTGTTTATAATAAAATCACATTCAATGTTAGAAGTAATAAGTTTAGAAAAATAGCTATCTTCAATTGAACTACCATAATTAAACGATAAGCATTTAAAATATTTTTTAGTATCAATATTTTGTAAAATACCAAAATCATCTTCCATATTAACATAAGAATAGCTACAAAGGTCGTTGATATTAACTTCCATATCACCTTGTATTGATTTTCTTACTAGATTACAATTAAAGAACAAAAACTCTATCAAATCCTTATTTTGCAATAGTTTTGGTTTGTAATCAGATAAACCATTAACTAATCTACTGCTAATCTCTTTGATATGAGATTTAGAATATGAAGTAATTTCTAAATAGTTATCATTAGAATAACCATCTTGATTTTTGGTTCTTTTAAAAATAAACTTAATATGAGTTTCTTCTTTTAAATCAACAAAGTTTAAAGCTCTTTCTTTAATTCTTAAATTCTCTTCTTGAGTTTTGTTTGGATTATTAGTTTTAAAATAAGGAAATCCCTTAAAACAAATAACACAAGAATAACTACCATCTTTATTTTCTATAATATAATCATCAATAATCTGCTTTGATGGTATAAATTCGGCATAGGTATTAGTTAATAGTGGTCTACTATAAAAATATCTTAAAAAAGTATACATATGCTTTGTAAAAATAAGTGCTAATATCACAAAAACAATATAATAAATAAAAATCATTGCCTTATCTTGGTAAAATATTATTAATATCTTTATACTTAAATTTTAGAATTAAATTAGTTAGTTTTTGCTCTAACACATAGTTATTCTTAGCAAAAGCTATAACTGAAAATAAAAAGGAACTTCCAACTATAGCTATTGATACTAAGGCTGTAAATGTAAGCATTAGAATAAAGTACATTGGTGCTTGGATAAACACAAACAATAGAAAAAACTTCTTATCTAATCCTAAAAAGAATGCTTTTTTAGAAAATTGTGGATAGCTTTTTATTATCATTATATACCTAACTTGCTACTTAACAAGACCAGCTATCCAGCTGATAAACATAGTTGCTCCAGCAATTAAAATAATTGCTGCAAAAATCTGTAACATTCTATTAACATCAAGTCTGCCAAATGCTCCAGCCAGAGCCGTAACAATTAAAGCTACTCCTGCTATGGTTAAGGCAATAAGTTGGAATGTTGATACTCCCTTACTTAAATTATCATTAACTAAATTTAGCGGATCACTTCCTGCCGAAAATCCTAAACTAGGATATAGCATTGCAAGACCTATAATTAATAAAAATTGTAATAAACTTAGTGTTTTACTATTTAACATGAGATTTACTCCTTAATTGATTGAAATTAACAATTAAAGAGTAATGATTATTTTTATAAATTTATATTTATAAAAATTAAGTTTTTTAATTTCATATTTTTGAAATTAAAACCCGCAGAAATCAAGGATTTCAAGTTTCTTTTTTGTAAATTTTATTTACAAAAAACAGGGCTGAAGCTATTGATTTATCAATGCTTCAGGGGTTTTGTCCGACAAAACCCGTATCCTGCATGCTATTTTGTTATTAGATTTCATTAGGAATTTCCTTGCTTTTCAATTTTTAAATAAAAATAATTTTAGAGCCACTATTTAGAGCCACTTAATTAGCTTGTAAGTTAGAATATACAAGGATTACATTGTATAAAATTAGATAAAGATAAAGCCATTTTAGATATTTCTTCTAAAAATCAGAGCCACTAAACTCTATTATAATACTTTATATTCCTGTCTTTTAATGAAAATTATAAAGCCAAAATATGATTGAGACAAAAAAAAGCCTCTTGGAGTAAGAGGCTTTGAGTAGAAGATTATATAAGTTTTATTGAGGCTAGTTTATTTACTTTGTTTCTTTATTTATAGCCCTTCCTCTATATATTGTTCTTAATAGTTAGAACAGTATATTCGTAAAATTGCCTTATTCCTTTTTACCTATTTCATAATTAAACAATTTTTTAATGTTATAACATATTCTATACCTATATCATTATCTATATAAAACATTTATAATCATTTTTTCTTGTTTAATAACCTAATTATAACACAATTCATTTTCTATTTCTACCTAAAACTATAATTAATATCTTTTTTGTAATGATTGTGGTAATGTGGATAACTATGCAATAGTTATCCAAGCCCTGTGGGAAATTTATTTTCCACAGCCTGTGGGTAGCTTGCTATCCACAGGTTTAGGCGACATTTCCACATTCTTCTTATTTTTCATATTGTAAATACTATTATACTATGTAATACTTATATTAATCCTCTTCGTGAGGTACAATATAATGTAATACTTAATTAAGTAAGGTATTATAATTATAACTTTTATACTCAAAAAAGGATTATAGGTTAAATCTTATAATCCTTTTTTAATATCCATCCACTTATCCACAGATTTTAAATCATTATTATGTAATATTATGTAAATAAGAATCTATTATATATAAACATTATGTATTATTATGGGAAACTCTTAATCCCATAAATACTAAGCTCTACAATACCTTTTGATTTTTTTATTATGTGCTATTTTTGTTTTTAACATGCGAAAATAACCCAATATATTCAAAAACATTAAGATTTACCTACTTTATTCAATTTTTAATTATCATAACTTCTCTTTTTTAATTATTTGTTTATAACTACTAATTTTTTACTAAATTATCCACATAAATTAGAAATTATAAAAAATTAACGCTACATATTTTTCATATGACTCAAAGTATGACCCAAAACACACAAAAATTAATAAAAATTTGCAAAAATCTATAAAATAAAATATACTATTTTCAGTATAAAGGTAGGGAAGTCTTTAGGTTGCAAGAGACTTAAAACCCGAGCTACTGATTGTGGTTCAGGGGGTCGGGAGTTCGAATCTCCTCGCCCGCCCCAACATTTTAAATAATTGGTATTTATAAAATTCGTTCAATAAGTTCTTTTAAATTAGCAATAATTTTAAGCATAGTTAATGCTTTTATTTTTAATTATAATTTTTTCATAACTATTTATAATACTTATGATGATATTACCTTTTATAAGTTTTTATTTTCTTTACAGTTATTTATAATTTTTATCTTAGTTCATACTGCTTTATTTTATCTTTTAACTATTAAATATTTTAGCAAAATTATTTTTATTGTTTTGTTTTTAATATCTACATTATGCTTATATTTTATGAATGCTTATAGTGTTCTTATAGATAAAAATATGCTTGTGAATGTTTTCCAAACCGATGTTTCTGAGGTTGGAGACCTTCTCCATTATAAATTATTCGTTTATCTAGGTGTTTTTGCTGTAGTTGCTTATATTTTTACCACTAAGATTTCTATTGTTTATAAAGGATTTTTCAAAGAAATATTTTATAAAATATTAGTCTTGTTTGTAAGTTTATTGTTATCTCTTACCATACTATTTTTTACTTACAAAGATGTTTCATCTTTTTTTAGAAACAACGATCATTTTAAAAGTGTAGCTATTCCTTTAAATTACATTAATGCTTTGGTGGGATATGTTAAACTTATAAATAAGCAAAAGGCTGAAAATGCTCCACAAATTGTTATTTCTGAAGATAGTAAACTTGGCGAAAGATGGAAAAATATCCATAAAAAAACCATATTTGTATTTGTACTAGGCGAAACAGCCAGAGCTCAGAATTTTTCTTTAAATGGCTATGAAAGAAAAACTAACGAGCCTTTAGACCCTATAAAAAAAGATTTAATTGTTTTTCATAATACCCAATCTTGTGGAACCTATACGGCAATGAGTGTGCCTTGTATGTTTTCACACATGCCAGCTTCTGATTTTTCTATTAGTGAAGCTAATAGATATGAAAATCTTTTAGATATTATAAAAAAAGTAAAAATAGATACCACTTGGATAAATAATAATTCTGGTTGTAAAGGTATTTGTAATAATGTTAAAAATATGTCTTTATCGTCGCAAGATTTTATTAAAAAAGGCGAACAAACTTATGATGGCTTTTTTATAGATTATTTAAAAAAGGCTATTAAAACTAATAAGGCAGATAAACAGTTCTATGTTTTCCACACTATGGGTTCACATGGACCTACTTATTACTTAAGATACCCATCTAATTTTGCGAAATTTACCCCTACTTGCGATAGTGCCGACTTAAAAAATTGTGAAGTTGAAAGTGTGGTAAACACCTATGATAATACTATTTATTATACTTCTTATATAATAAATGAAATGATTAAGTATCTAAAAAGTACCGATTATAATGTGGTGCTTATGTATGTTTCAGATCATGGTGAAAGTTTAGGTGAAAATGGACTTTTCCTTCACGGCTTACCTTATAGCCTAGCACCTAAAGAACAAAAAACAGTTCCTTTTTTATTCTGGTTTTCAGATAGCTTTAAAAAAGAGTTTAATTTAAAATCTGTTTGCCTGCAAAATGCTAGCAAAGCACAGGTTTCTCATGATACTATCTTCCATAGTGTTTTAGGATTACTAGATATAAAATCTTCGTATTACAATAAAAAATTAGATGCCTTTGCTGAGTGTGAGTAAAGGTTGGTTTATCAAAATTATAATTAAAAACTATGATTGAACCAATCTTCGCAATCTTCACAAAGCCAACCACTATCTGTAAGCTTACCACAACGATTACATTCACCACCTTCAACTCCACCAGAAAACTCTATATTACATTTAATACATCTAAACTGTTTCTCTAAGTACTCTAAGTGAGAAGAATCATAGCCAACCTTAGAAAGAATATATTCATTACCAAAACCACAATTAGGACAACAATATTCAAAATCACAACTTCCATATTCCCAAAGATTAGTATACTCTTCTTCTTCATAAATTTTTTTTATATCATCAACATCATTTATTTTCATAATCTTTTTTAATAACTTTGTAAAACCTAACTTTTCATATAATTCAATAATAAGATTGTTATCTTTTTTTAGTAAATTAGATATATACTCTTCAAATTCATCATAAGATTTCTTGTGTTGTGTTAATAATTTTATTATTTTATAATCTTTATCTTGCTTTTCTATAGATTGAGAAGTTTTATCATATATTTTTGATAACTCAAAAATATTATATTTTAAATTATTTTCTTTTAAGAAATATTGTAGCAGCATTGTATTTTTATAATCTTCAATTTTATTTATTTTTTTTAAATATTTTTTTTTTGTTAATTTATTAAAACTTGTTCCTTCTATAAAATTAATAAAAATATTTATTAATTTATCATAATCAATTTTATTATGCTCCTCTTTAAGATAATAATTATGTAATATATCATTTCTTAACTCTCTTAATTTATCAATATCCTTACTCTCTATCATAAATTCCTTTTTTTTCACTATCTTTTTTATTGCTCCAAAATCTTCAGATTTCTTAATAAATTCTTTATCTATTGTATAAATTTTTAATTGCTCTTCAAAAAAGTTTCTAATATTAGTAGATTCTTCAGTTGAAGATTCTTTAAGTTTTAGAAGATACTTATATATCTCTTCTTGCTTTTTACATAAAGAAACTTTAGACAAGCAACCCATAAAGCTAAATAGGTGGATAGCCATAGGAAATAATTTATACTCTTCACTCTCTTTTTCATGATTAAAGTAATAAATAAACTTCTCTAGGTGAAAATACATATTTGTAAACAATTCTTTTATTATTTTAGAATTCTCATTCATTTTTCTTTATACTCTATTGTTTAAAACTATTTATATTATACCAAAATGCAACAGGTAAATATATAATAAAAAACTCCTAGTAATATGGGTATACTACTAGGAGTTTCTTTGTGCTGATTAACTAATAAATTAGTTAATCCTTTACATTATTTTATTGATATTCAAGATATTCACGAGAATAAAATAATGTTAAGCTATTTAGACTCTGCTAATTCTCTATATTTAGCTGGAACTGGCAGGTCATCTTTTTTTGGCTTTTTATTTTTAGCTTTTGCTAATTCTTTAGCATTAGCTTTTTTATTAGCAACTGGTTTAACATTTTGTTCTGAATAAGCTAGAACATTTTTATACTCAGTAATTCTATCGCTAAGTGCTAAAATATCTAACGATCTTTGTAAATTGCCATTAGTTTTATATATCACATTAAAGTTATTATATAATAAAACTCCATGTGCATA
>JAIRQL010000080.1 GCA_031256515.1 Alphaproteobacteria bacterium | reverse complement strand
GTTTGAATTACTCTTTGGCTTACTCTAACCTCCATAGATAAAAAACGATTAGCATCATCTTTATGAGTAATGATAATTGTCCCTAACTCACGAGTATTAAATAACTCGTTAATTAAATTAATTAGGCTACTATCCTCTACCGTACAGGTTATACTTAAAGTATCGGCTTCTATTCCTCCTTGTAAAGAGCTTAAGCCATCAGTTTGTCTTTGTGGATCATAGCTAACCTCATTTGTAAGATTATCGGTATAACTGAAACTTTCAAAGCCTAGCATTGTGAATTTTGTATCTCTAAAAGATAAAGATATTTTAGAATTGCTTGCTGTAAATATTTGTGCAATTGTCATTTGTTTTCTCCTGTTTTTAATTATTTTTAGCTAAATAAAGTTGCCTCAACTCCCCATAGCGAATTAAGTCCATCTAAATTAACATTAACATTTTTAAGTATTCCGTTGATTTCATCAGCAGTAGATTGTTGCATATCAACAATAAATTTAGCCTCAGCACCGATGAGATTCTGCCTGATATAATTATTTAAAAGTCTCTGTCCTCTTTCTTGTACTAAGATATAATCGTCAGCTTCCATATTCGGCTTAGAATTTTGAATAAACAATTTGATCTCTTGTTGTAAAGCCTGCTTAACTATTTCGCCAACAAACAATCTTGTTGGACTGATTCCTCCTAGCCGAAAATATGCTAGCTCAATACTAGGTGTACTTAAATCTGGAGTGTTCGCAAAAGTTAAATGTGAATCCCTTGCTTCTTTATATTCTTCTTCTTTATTTAATATTGGTTGCCAAGTGGCTAAACTCATGTACTGCATATCATTTAAATTAGCTGTAGTTCTATTTAAATATGCCTCTATTAGCTCATAAGGAGCTGTTGCTGTATTACTATCCACTATCATACAAGTATATTTTTGCATTGCTGCAGTTTTTGCCTCATCACTTATTTGCGGAGTAGTGAAAATTTTAAAACCTTGAAATTTTGCTACATCCTGAGGATCCGCTGCTAAATAATTAGTAATTACCAACCAAAAACAAGTATTACTTGCTACAGATAAATTGGTATTATTAACAAGATAAATCTCTTTCTCACCAAGATCCTCTCCAAAATCTACCATTTTTTGAGTTGTAAAATAGTTTGCAAAATTTTTACCTGCCACTAGTTTAGGTGTAGATAACTCGCTATTATCATCTTTTTCTACTACCCAACAGTATTTAAATAAGTTATTTTGTTGGGTTATTCCTTGTGGACTATTTATATCCACCTTTACTACATAATCTATAAACATTTTTATTTCTCCTTGTCTTATTGTTTATATTTTTTAAACTACTACATTAATTTCAGCATCAATCATTGGGTGATTATTATCGCTTTTTGGTATATCTATATCTACTATAAATTCAAGATTTAACTCTATTCCATCACTAAAACTATATGGGTAGACAAAATTAACTTTATCTTCGTTATTTTGGTTATATTCAATTAAGCGATTAAATACCACATCAATAGAGCAGCCATTATTACTAACTGTTGGGAAGTAAAATATTGCTGAAATAAAGTAGGTTTCTATATTTTTGGTGTTGTTGATTGGATTTGCTTCAAAGCTACTTACCAATATTGCTAATTTATTAGTACTTGTTGTATCTTCCACATTAAAAAATACATCAACATCACCAAATATATTCTTTATTTTCTCTATAATTTTTTGTTCTAACATTTTTTTCTTTTAATCTTTTTTATTGCCAATTACACCATCTTCAGCAACATCTTTTTCTAGGTGTTGAGCTTTACCCTCAATGTAGGCATTAAATAATCTTCTTAATCCTTTAGCAACTTCAAATAAAAAGTATCCAATAATCAATCCAATTCCTAATAAAACTAGATCTGTAGTAGTTAAATTAGATACTATTTGCATAACTAGTTCTAATTGCTCTTTATCTAAGTTCATAAAACTAAATCCTAGAATTACTAAAAGACCTAAATGGCTACTTTTTTTGAGTGTAGATGTTGTTTTGTATGATTTAAACAAACTAAATCCTATATTTATTACATTTCCGATTATTCCTCACATATTTATATCTCCTTATAAAATAATTCAATTTCAGCTTTTCTTCTTTTTTCAAGCCCAGCAACTGGCTTTTTATTAACATTTATTCACTTGATTAATTCAGTTTTTACACTATCAAAATTTTTACTCTTTAATACTTTCAATAATGCTGAACTAGCAAAATTACTTGTGCCTAAGTTAAAAATAAAACTCATTAAGGCTACTTTTTGACTATTACTTAAATCTAATAACTCTTGTTTTTTTAAACAATCATAACAAGCAGTTAAATCTAATCTAAAAAGATTATCACAAACCTCTTGGGAGATTTCTAGATTTTCTAAATCTTGCCAATTATAATTCTTTTTATCGTACTCAGTTATTAAATGACCTATACCAATGGTCCATAAACCACCAACATCTTTATAGGCTTTAAGTTTTTCACCCTCATGTTTTTTTATAAAGTCATATGCTAACTTAAACAATTCTTCATTCATTATTTTTCTCCTATATTTCCATATTTATAACTTCTTTCTAAACTATCTATGTAGGTGTTTACTACTTTACAACTTCTTTGGATATAGCAATCGCCTTCATTTTCCGCACAGATTAAATTCATATAAGGTATATCCGCGATTTTAAAGTCTTTACGGTTAGTTTTAATTTTTTCTACTTGCTTATTTATAAAACCTATATCAGCAATTTTTTGTTTCCTTTCAACACTAAATACAAAACTACTTACATATCACATAAAACTTAGTGCTAATAGTCCATAGAGTGGTACTATTAAGGCTTTATATTTCGTATAAATTTTTTCTAATATTTTTAATAATGTATACATTTTTTACTCCTTTGTTTTTTATACTCATAGTGTAATATATTTTATACATATTGTCAATAATTATTTACAAAATACATAAAATATATTTAAAAAGATATAATAAAAATAGTAATTAGGTGTGGCGGTTTTGTGGCGTAAAATAAAATCAATAAGATTAAAAAGGAGAAAAACAAAGGCTTTTAGAGATAAATCTAATTTCTATAATATAAGAAAAAAGCTAGGTTCAACCTAGCTTACATTTTAAAGAATGGTGCCGAATGAGAGACTCGAACTCCCGACCCACTGATTACAAATCAGTAGCTCTACCAACTGAGCTAATTCGGCAAACTTAATCATATTAAGTACACTGATAATTATAATAAAACTACTCCTCTTGTCAAATAAAAATTTATATTTTTTCACAAATAATTTTATGTTAAACTACAATGATTACAATCTACTAAAGGAGAACCCATTAAAATGTCTATAGTTTATATGATTATCACCATAATTGTAATGGTAATACTACAATTTCTTATTGGATTTTTATGGTATTCTAAATTTTTATTTGGAAAATTATTTATATCTTTATCTCCTAACATAGATTTTGAAAGTATAGATTCTAAAAAAATGAATATTACTTATGCCAAAGCATTTATTGCTGCCCTTTTAAAAGCTATAATAATATATTCTTTAGCTGGAGGGCTTTTAATACTACAGAATGTTCCATCATTTATATTTATATTACTAATTGCTTTTTTAGTAATAATAGAATCATTTAACGATCATATTTGGTCGGGAAAAAGTTTTAAACTATATATATTAAATGCTTTTCAAAGTTTTGTGGTAATTCTTGCATGTTTTTTAGTGGCTTTCTTTTCTTATTCCACTTTTTTCTCTTATGCAATATTCCCTTAAGAATTCTTGATAAAATCAACTATGTTCTTACAACACCATAGAGCATGTAAATATCCTAAGATATGCGAGGCATTTTCATTAATTATAAGATTATAATCGCTTAATTGATTTTTTGCCTCAGTTATATCGCACCAATTATCCTTACTACCATGCAAAAACAAGGTTGGAATTTGCTTTTGTTGTAATAGTTTTTTACTATTGATATTCTTTAAATATTCTATATCTTGTTTAATTAAATCTACATTCATATTAGGATAAGGCAAAGCCATTACTGCCTCATTATTACTTAATCTGCCAACCATAGATTTTAATACTAGCTCAGCATCTAAGTTAAAGGTATTTTGTAGATTTTCTATTTTTCTTTTAGATTCTTCATCATAAACAAACTGTAATAAAGTAGATATACCAACTATACCACTCCATTTTACATTCATATCTAATAGTTTATTAAAACCTAAACCATGACCGATAGCAATAGCACCATCAAGATATTTTTCATTAGGAATATTTTTTTCGTCAAAATATCCTAAATCTAAATTTATAATTTCTATAGAGTTTTCTAGATTATCTGTAAAAACAAAATCACTATTTTCTTCTTTTTTTGCAGATTCTTTTTTATCGGAAATTTCACTAAGGGTTAAACTTTTATGAAAATGTTCCTTTAAAATAGATCCTTGTACTTTATCACGACCATAAAAAGACTCAATAGAAAGTATTAATGGTAGTAAAATAGATTTAGTAAAGCCAAGACCATGACAAAAAACTAATTTTTTCATAAGCTATATCCTATTATTTTAAAGAGAATATTTGAAATAAATTGCGGTAATATCGTTATTAACATTATTTAGTAGTGAAGATTCTCTTTGCCCTTTGCTTCTAACATCGTTATTATGTTCTATCCCTACGGTTAAACCATCGTAAACATTATAAGATAAACCAACTACTGCTACACTTTGATCAAAAGAATAATTTTTATTATCAGCTAAACCATAGATATGTCCGTTTTTATTAATATCATCAGCATAAAGAAATTGATAACCAATATAAGGTGTTAATTTAGTTAATTTATACTGCATAAAAGCCGAAGCTCCCACATGATCTATACCAGCAATTTTTAAATTTTTATAATATCCACCGGCTAAAGCTAAATAAAATTTATTTAAAGACAAATAAAAAGAACTAAGGATATTATCAGAAACTAGCATGTTATCGTTAAAACTAAGTCCACTAAAATTCGTTCTTTGTTCATTTTGGATTCTTTTATAGCCGGCTGATATTCCGACCTTTTCACCTTTATAACTTAAAGAAGTAGCTGCCGTAAATTTTTGATTAAAAGCCTTTGTATCAAATGTATCTTCTTCAAAATCATTTCTAGCTTGTAAATTATTACGAGGGCTTTCTACCTCTACCGCAATAACAACATTTCCATATTGATTATAGTGTCCGATTCCTTGATAAACTGCTTTTGTAGAAAAATCACTATCATTATAATTGCCAAAACTGCTTGAGCTTTGCCCCACAAAAGAATAACCAGCATCTAATAAAAACACATAAGATTTATCTGTAGTAGCAACTGTATTATAATATACTTGCGAATTAAAATTACCTAACCTAGTTTTACCAAGAGAATCTTCTAATTCTAAATATATTTGATTAACCTCAAGAGATTCATAATAATTTTTATCTATATCTTCGGGATAATAAAATTTATTGTTGATTCTTGCTTCAAAAAATAAGCGAGTAGTAAGACCTTTTAAAGTTTTATTCTCAGCTAATATTCCTAATTGCGAATGGTAACGATTATTTTTAATAAAATCGTAAGTATGTTCGCTAGAAAGGCGATTAAAGTAAGCAATATTAAATTGACCTGTAATATCTATTTTATTAGTATCGTTAGAAAAAACAGTAATAGCATTTAACCTAATTGCTAAAATACTAAATAAAACAGAAAGGAAAAAAAGTTTAATTATTATCTTCATTTATAAGCTTCATATAGTCGTTTAATGTAATTTTGTAATTATTTTCAATATCTATAGGAACACCAGTTTGAATATTATGTAAAGATATTGTTATTTTTTTACCATCATTATACACTATAAATTTTGAGGCGACATAATAATCTTTAATTTTTTCTACACTATCAACTTCAATACTTATGGCTACTTTGTTTTCTTTATCGTACAGAATTATTTTTGTTGGAATATTATATTTTTTAGAAAATTTCACCTGCATAGAAAAAAACAAATTAGTAGTTTGCTCAGCAATTTCTGGTTTTAAAGTTCCACGATAGAAATAATCGGTAGCTACATTTTTAATAACTTCAAAATCATAGGCTTTATGGTAGATGGTTAAATAATCTAAAAGATTAAAATCATAGTTATCAACACTTAAAGGATAATACGAAAAACTATCACTACTATGCTTAAATATACTTAAAAAAGTTTCTGCAGAAAACGAACTTTTATCTTTAGCTTCTTCGGCATTACTTTGTGATTTAGAACTCTTAATAATGGCAACATAGCTGTCTTCTCTAATCTCTTTATAAAGAGCAATACCATTTGTATAAGTACTATCTTCGTGTTGCGATAAGTCGTCTGTATTTAGCTCATTAATACTAGGAGATGTAGATTCTTCTATATTTTCACTATCAATAACTTTGTCTAAGGTAAAGCTATTATCAATAATTTTTTTACCATAGTAGTCTTCGGTTTTAATATCAATCTCATAGTAGAAAGAGTAGGTATCTACTAGAGATTGATAATAAGACTTTAAAACCCCATCAATACTATCATTAGCTGATAAATGCAATACAAAAAAACTAGAAACTAGAAAATATCTTAATAAAAACACATATAACCCTTATGAATTAGAGAAGCCATTAGAATTTTTGTGTTTATCATGATTATCACTAGCTTCAGTAGAGGTTGTATGATTTTCAGTAATATTAAACATAGAATCTAAAGCAAAACTCATTGAATCTAACTCATCTTGCTGATTAGTATTATGTACAGCATCTTCTTCTATAGAATTAATAGAGTTAATCATTTCACTTAAAGAATCGCTTAAACCTTCAGTATTAGCTAGCAGTTCTTCACTTGAATTAAATAACTGATTTAAATCTATATCAGATTCTTTACCAACAAAATCAGTAAAACTTATATTAGGATGAGCTTCCATATTGTCAGCATTATTATTGAATATATTATCAAGATGTCCATCATTAATATTATCTAGGATATTAGAGTTATCATTATTATCGTGGATATTATCATGTTTACCTTGACTATTATCTTCCTGATTATCATGATTATTTGCCAATGAATTATCATCATTTTGATTATTATCATTGTGCGAATTCTCAGTATCATGTTTGCCATTATCTTGAGAATCTTCATGATTATTTGCTGAGCTATCCTTAGAATCATCTTTACCATTGTTTTGAGAATCTTCATGATTATTTGCTGAGCTATCTTTAGAATCATCCTTGCCATTGCTTTGGTGCGAATCTTCCTCTTTTTTAGAATCATCAGTGTTTTTAGCATTTTTATCAACTGATTCTTCATTTTTAGGTTCTTCACTACTTTTAGCATACTCACTAGCATAGTCTTTTTCGTACTGAGTATTAGCATCATCTTTCTTTTCAGATGAAGTATCTTGAGTTTGATTTTCATCTACACTTGCTTGCTTATGATCAGAAGATCTGCTACCTCTACCATAACCAGTTATACCATTAGATCCATCAGAAAAATATGCTTCTTTTATAGCAACTTCTTGTTGTTCTTGAGCGGTCATACCACTGTAAGAACTAGAAGAATCGCTACTGCTACTACTATCAAACCCTGAAGTATCTATACCGTCTATATTGCCATAAGTTTCTAAGTTATGGATTTGATCTTCGGTTAAATTAAACGATTGAATATCTGTATCCAAAGCATCTGCTTTGAAATCTATATTGCTAGTACTTTTTGAAAGTATTCTAAAAGTAAATTTTTTACTTGAATCAGTATCACTAGTTAAAGTAAATGCAACAAATCTTATACCACCTGTAGCAGTAGTACCATCAGTAGCTGTTACAGTATAATTATATTTACTTTGTTGGAAGTATACATGGTAATCCATATAGTTAGAATTAGTTGAATCCAAAACAAATGTTTTACCATTCATTTTATTAAAATCAAAATCAGAGTTAAAAACATAAGTTACATCTAAATGTTTACTTGAATTAGCACCAGCAATTGTATCTAAAATCATCATATCCCAGTTTCTATAACCATAATAAGATGTATACTGAGAACCATTCCAACCATCTTGAACAATAATAGAACTATCTATTTTAGGATTATTTATATTCATCCATTGAATTCTAATTCTACTATTACCACTAGTTTGATCAACAGCAGAATGTTGTGCTGTTTCACTTAAATAGTTTCCAGCATTAACATCAGTAAAATATCTGCCACCTAAATCAAACTCTTTATAATTAACAGCA
>JAIRQL010000050.1 GCA_031256515.1 Alphaproteobacteria bacterium | reverse complement strand
CTACACCTTATTTTGATGGGTTTGAACCAGAAAAGAAATTTTCTTTTTAAGGAATAAAAATTATGAATAGTACTGTTGGCAGTAATTTACCAAAGTTTAAAGTTCAAAATATGCAAAGAAAAAGATATATTGCTAATCAGCTAGAAAAAGATATATCTGGCATAGTTAATAGAAAAAAAGTATTTAATCGTAGTGATATTGAAAATGAAGTTAATGAGAATATTGCTACTAGACTACGGGCTTTTTTAGATGAAAGGCTTTCTAAAAGGTTAGATAACTTAGATACTAAAAATCATTCTCAACATAATAATAATCAAAATTACGATGATGATGATTATTATGAAGATGATGAAGATTATTACAATGAAAACGAAGATAATTATTACGACGATGATTATGATGATAATAATAATTACGATAGTGAAAAGAATAATCAGTCTAAAAACCCTAATAGTTATTTGCCTTTTGCCTATGAAGAATTTCAACCAGAAGCTCCTAATGATGAAGAACTAGAAGAAATGATTCTTAATGCGATTATGCCAACAATCGCTCAGTGGTTAGATTTAAATATTGACCGTATTGTGCATAAAGTGGTTAAAGAATCTCTACAAAATAGAGGAATGCCTGAGGGTGAGTATTCGGTAAGTAAACGAGGCTCTTCTCGTAGAAAATATAATCAAAATCTTGTAGAAAATCATGATGATATAGTAGAAGATAATTTCAAGCCTTCACCAAATTTCACAAGAAAAAGAAGCTCTAAAAGAAATGCTTACGATTACGAGGAAGAAGAAATCCAAGCTAAGCCAACTAACAGAACTTACCCTAATCAACCTTTAGTAAGAGGAGCTAGTGTATCTAAGCCTGTCGCTACAAAAAACAATAGACAAATGAATCGTGGTGGAATGAGACCTGTTGCTGATAGTAGGATTAATCGTAATAGATAAAAGCTAAAGGTATATAAAAGAAATTTTAATTTCTTAAATTAGTGGATAAAATCTTTAATAAATAAACTCATAGGTTGAGTTTAAAATAGCAGTGAAATAAATAAAAGTTAAAAAATGTTAGAAAACAAACACTACTCTTGGAAAGAGATAGAGGAATATGTTCTTAATAATATTGCAGAGCAAAATTATTATGCCTCGCCTAATAGTCCAAAAATTCCTTATACCATAATTATGCCACCACCAAATGTTACGGGATACTTACACATGGGGCATGCACTGGTAACCACTTTGCAAGATGTTTTAATTAGATATAAAAGAATGAAAGGCTTTGATACTCTTTGGCAACCAGGGGTAGATCATGCTGGTATTGCCACTCAAGTAATTGTAGAAAAAAGATTGTTAGAACAAGGCATTAAAAAGCAAGATATTGGTCGGGAAACTTTTATTGAAAAAGTTTATGAATGGAAAGAACATTCTAGTGGTAGGATTATAGAACAAATTAAGAAAATGGGGGCTTCTGCCGATTTTTCTTACCTTGCTTTTACAATGGATTCTCAGAGTGTTAAAGGAGTTTACACAGCTTTTGCTAGGCTTCATGAGGCAGGACTTATTTACCAAGATTATAAGTTGGTTAATTGGGATACTCAATTACAAACGGCAATTTCTGACTTAGAAGTTGAAAACAAAGAAGTTAAAGGTAAAATGTATTATCTTAAATACTATATAGATAATACTCAAGATTATATCTCGGTAGCTACTACAAGACCAGAAACTATCTTTGGTGATACTGCAGTTGCTGTTAATGAAGAAGATACTCGGTATAAAAACCTTATTGGTCGTGAAGTTATCATTCCTGTGGTTAATAGGAAAGTTAAAATTATCATAGATAACTATGCTGATATGACTAAGGGTAGTGGGGCAGTGAAAATTACTCCAGCCCACGATTTTAATGATTTTGAAGTTGGTAAAAGAAACAATTTAGAATCCATCAATATTTTAAATAAAGATGGCACTTTAAATGAAAATGTTTTGACTCCATATCAAGGTTTAACTACTGCCCAAGCTAGGAAAAAACTTCTAGTTGAGCTAGAAGAAAAAGAGCTATTAGAAAAAGCTGAAGATCATCTTTTAAGTATTCCTTATGGTGATCGTTCTAATTCGGTAATAGAACCTTTTTTAACTAAGCAATGGTTTTTAAATGCGGGTGAATTAGCTAAAGAGGCAATTGAGGTAGTTAAGTCTGGTAAAATTCAATTTGTGCCACAAAATTGGGAAAATTTATATTTTGAATGGATGAATAATATTCAGCCTTGGTGTATCTCTCGGCAGTTATGGTGGGGGCATAGAATCCCTGTTTATTATGCTAAGGGTAAAGATGGTAATGAAAAAGTTTTTGTAGCAAGCTCTTTAGAAGAAGCCCAGCAAAAAGCTCAAGATTACTTTGGGTTTTCGGTAGAGTTAAAACAAGATGAAGATGTGCTAGATACTTGGTTTAGCTCAAGCCTATGGCCGTTTTTAACTTTAGGGTGGCCTGAGGATACTGAAAAACTTAAAAAATATTATCCGTCTGAGGTTTTAGTAACTGCTTTTGATATTATCTTTTTTTGGGTAGCTAGAATGATAATGATGGGTGTTTTCTTTATGAAAGAAGTTCCTTTCAAAAAAGTTTACATTCATGCTCTAATCAGAGATGAGCGAGGACAAAAAATGTCTAAATCTAAGGGTAATGTGATTGATCCCCTAGATATTATAGAAAAATATGGTACAGATGCTTTAAGATTTACCTTAGCTGCTTATTCGGGTCAGGGTCGTGATATTAAACTTTCAGAGCAAACTATTGAAGGTTATAGAAATTTTGTTACAAAAATTTGGAATTCTTATAAATTTTGCCATCAAAATGGAATGGTTTATAATCAAAATTATAACCCACAACAAGTTAATTTAGATATTAATAAATGGATATTGTATCGCTTAGAAGAATTACAAAAAAATGTAGATATTGCTTACGATTCTTTTAAATTTAATGAAGTTGCTAATTTAATTTATCAATTTATTTGGGGTAATTATTGCGATTGGTATATAGAACTTAGCAAACCAATCCTTTATGCTAATAATGAAGCTAACTCGGTGGCTGAAGTTCAGCAAACTATGGGGTTTGTTTTTGATAAAATGCTAAGAATTTTACATCCACTTATGCCTTTTATTTCGCAATATTTATTTGAAAATCTTCATAAAAACAATGGATTGGTGTTAGCTACTGAGAATTTACCTAGCTTAAACTTTGGTTTTACGGAAGATAATATTAAAAATACTACAAAAGTTGTAAATTTAATTTCTAAAATTAGAAGTATCCGTGTGGATTTAAATATCCCGCAATCAGCACAGCTAAAATTAGTGTTTGAAGGTAATGAAATACCGCAATATATAAGAGATAACTTTGAGGTTATTAAAAAAGTTGCCAGAGTTCAAGAAATTATAGCAGAGGCTAAACTTCCTGCTGATTATGTGTTAGATGTTGTTGACAATAATGTTATTGGGTTGCCACTAAAAGATATTATTAATATGGAAGCAGAAAGGATTCGTATTCAAAAATCTATAGATAAATTAAATATAGATAGGGAAAAGCTGGATTCTAAACTTAATAATCAGCAGTTTATGGCAAAAGCTAATGCAGAGGTGATTGCTACTTTTAAATCTCAGCATGTTGAAATTTCAGAGAAAATTTCTAAATTAACTACTTTGTTAGCAAAAATATCTTAGTTAATAAAAAAGAGGCTTGTTATGACCAATGTAAATAAACTTATTCAAAACCATCGCTCAATCAGAAGTTTTATTGATAAGGATATTCCTGAGGAAATGCTAGATAGCATTTTGTTTTCAGCTCAAGCGATGCCAACCTCTCATAATAACCAAGATATTAGTGTAATTGTTCTTAGGGATAATGTTAAGAAAAATATTATTGCAGAACTTTCGGGGAATCAAAAACATATTAAAGATGCTCCAGTGTTTTTAATTTTTGTGGCAGATCTTTTTAAAACTCATTTAGCTTGCAAAAAAAACAATATGGTACAAAATCTTGAGAATCATTTAGATACAATTATTACAGCAACTTTTGATGCAGGTATTGCGATGGGGGCAGCAATTATCTCAGCCGAAAGTTTAGGTTTAGGGATTACTCCAATTGGTGGAATTAGAAACAATATTGCTGGGGTTTCTAAAATTTTGGAACTGCCAGAATATACTTTTCCTCTTGTAGGTTTGTGCTTAGGATTTCCGTATAATATACCTGATAAAAAACCAAGATTTCCATTACCAGCTTTTGCTCACGAGGAAGTGTATCAAAAAGAGGCTATGGAAGGGTATATCAACGAATACGATGAGATTATGAATAATTATTTAATTAAAATCCAAAGAGAACAAGAGGTTAATTGGTCGTATAGAACTTCAACATCTGTATCTAAACCGAGTAGCTCGGCAATTGAATCGCTTTTAAAAGAGCAGAAAATTATTGTAAAATCGCAAGAATCTTAATTAATGAGCTTTATCTCAGTAATACTTAGCATTATTGGTTAGCAAAGTAAAATCACTTGCAAAAATAGGGGTTTTATGCTATAATATACGATATTAGTTTTAAATGGTGAGAGTTAATGGAAGTTGCTGATATTTCTTCAAATTATATGTTTGAATATTTTCCTGTTCTGTTTTTTATTGTAATAGCCTTAGGAATCATGGGGTTAGCCTTATTGGCTTCTTATTTGATAGTTCCACAAAATCCTTATCCTAATAAAATTGCTGCTTATGAATGTGGTTTTGATGCTATAGAAGATACTACAAAACAGTTTGATGTTCGCTTTTATTTAGTAGCTGTATTGTTTATTATATTTGATATTGAAATAATTTTTATGTATCCATGGGCTGTGTCTTTTCATGCTTTAGACGGAGTAGGATTTTTCTCTATGATGTTATTCTTATTTATGCTTGGTTTAGGCTTTGTTTATGAGTGGAAAAAGGGAGCTTTACAATGGGATTAAATAGCGATACTTCTAAACTTCTTGATGGTAAAAATCAAGATGCAATTTTAAAACAAAATGAAAATTCTGCAAAATCAAATTTTTTTGTATCACAAATAGATACTGTAGTTAATATGATTCGGTCAAATTCTATTTGGCCTATGACTTTCGGTTTGGCGTGCTGTGCAATTGAAATGATGCATGGCTATATGGCTAGATACGATCTAGATAGGTTTGGCTCAATGCCTCGTCCTAGCCCTAGACAATCAGATGTTATTATTGTAGCAGGAACTCTTACTAATAAAATGGCTCCAGCTTACAGAAGAGTTTACGATCAAATGGCTGAACCAAGATATGTTATATCTATGGGGTCTTGTGCTAATAGTGGTGGCTATTATCATTATTCTTATTCAGTGGTAAGAGGTTGCGATAAAATAACTCCTGTTGATATATATGTACCAGGTTGCCCTCCTACAGCTGAGGCTTTGCTATATGGACTTTTCCAATTGCAGAAAAAAATTAGAAGAACCGGAAAACTTTGGAGATAAAGTCTATGCCTTCCTTTTATACTCCTACTGAGGAAAAAGTAAAACAATTAGAAGATTTGCTTATATCTTTAAAAAAAAAATTTGCAGAGGTTATCTTAGATAGCTCATTTTTAAAAAATGAAGTATCTATTACGATTAAAAAAGAAAATATTTTAAAAGTTTTTCAAGAATTAAAAGATAATCCTAAGTTTTTGTTTAA
>JAIRQL010000074.1 GCA_031256515.1 Alphaproteobacteria bacterium | reverse complement strand
TTTTTAATAATATTATTAATATTTTGCTTTATATCTTCTTTATCTTCAGTTGAAAAAATTTGCTGTTCTAAGAATTTATCTATAAAAATATCTGCCTCAGATACAGGAATATAATTAATTTGCTCTAAAATTTTATGAATAATTGCTCCCTTATTTACCACCATTGGCAGAACTTTAAAATTAAGTAATTCTAGAGGTGAGTTAAAATAAGTTTCTTCAAAAATTAATTTACTAGGAGTTAAAGGTTTACTAGGAGATGGTTCAAGTGGAGCTTTTTTTAATACCCACTCTGGAATTTCTAAAGAATCCTTCTTTAAAATGGTTTCATAAGAATTTTGTAAATTTTTTACTCTAAAAACTTTTTTAGAAACAAATCCAAGATTTTTATTGAAAAAATCATCTTCTTCTTCAATTAAAACCTCAGCAATGTTTTTAGTAATAGCTTTATACCAAGTATAAGAAGCTCTTTCAGATTCGGCCACATCTTCATTATTAGAAATAGAGGCAATATAAAGCTGTTCTTCGGCTCTGGTAATTGCCACATATAATAATCTTTTAGATTCTTCTAAATCTAAATTTTTATAAAAATCTTCTAAATTTTTAATAGTTTGCGATTTTATTTCTTTTTTAGGAGCAATAATTAAAAGTGGATTAGTAATCTCGCCATTAAACATAATTTCTTTTCTAGGAAAACGATTGTCTAAATCGTTTAATAAAAATACTACCTTAGACTGTAATCCTTTAGAACCATGAATACTCATAAGGTTAATAGAATCTTTGTTATTAGAAATTTCTCTTTTAATTTCGCCATCGTAATTTTCTATGAACTTTAAAAAAGATTGGATATTATCTTCATTTTTAGCCTTAAAACTAAAAATTAAATTCATAAATTCACCAAGTGGATCTAAAACCTCTAAGCCTAATCTTTTAATAAATTTACTAATATTAGTTTGTTCATTTTTTGATTCGTAAAGAATATGAAAGAATAAATCAAAAACACTGGTAAAATCTACCATTGCTAACCATTCACTTAATTTTTCATGAATTTTTGGATGGGTATGCTTTAAATTATTAAAGGCATCTTCATTTTTATTGTGGTAAATAATATTAAAAATATCATCATCAACTAAATTAAATATTGGGCTTTTTAAAATACAGCTTAAAGAAAAACTGTCCTTAGGTTGTGATAAAAACTTAGCTAAGGCTATCATATCTTTAATAGCAATATTGTTTTTAAGGTTAATTTTATCAATACCAAGTACAGGAATTTTTTTATCTTTAAGTAGCTTAACAATATAATCAAGGGTAATGTTGTTTTGCCGTTTACGGTAAAGGATTAGCATATCTCCGTAAGCAATACCTTGCTGGTTATGGAGAATCTCAATTTTTTTAACAATTGCTTGAGCGAGGTTTTGGAATTTATCACCTTGCTTTGTTTCTTTATCGTTTTTATCAACATAAATTACAGGCCAAACCTCTACAGTAGAAGGTTTATTTTCATAAAAAACATTATGATTTAGCTCTTCGGTTAAATAAGGGCTTCTTGAAACATCAAAAATATTTTTACTAACACAATTTACCATATTAATAATCTCAGAAGAAGATCTAAAAGAGGTATTCATCGCTAGTTGTAAAAAAGGCTTGTTAGCATTTTCAATTTTATTTTTAAGATATTCTCTAGTTTTACTAAAAGAATAAGGATCAGCTCCTTGAAATGAATAAATAGATTGTTTAATATCTCCAACTACAAAGATAGTACGATTATTTTCTTTAGAGCTATTACCGCTAAAAAATTCTTCAATTAGAGCTTTGATAATTTCCCATTGCATAGGAGAGGTATCTTGAGATTCATCAACTAAGATATGGTCAATTTTTTGATCTAGCTTATACATTATCCATTGCCCTAAACCTTGATTATTTAAAAGAGCATGGGTTTTCATAATAAGGTCGCTGAAGTCTAAGTAGCCATTATCATATTTTAATTTTTGATACTGCTGATAAATAGCTAAGGCAATTTGCATGATGGCAAAATTTACCTCACTACTGCTTTGAGCTTTAACTTTTTCTATTATATCTGAAAGCTGATAGGTTATCTTAGCAATAGTGTTTAAGATAAAATCTTCTGCACCGTTGAGTTGAGCGACAACTTCTTTAGAAAGGAGTTTTTGTTTAGGTTTTTCTTCTTTAGTTAAAAAGAAACTTTTCCAAGTTTCAAATTTTTCTACTTGCTGATTATTAGGATATTTAAGAAATTCTTCAATCCCTTTAATATTTATTTTTGGAGGAAATAAGCTATTTTCTTTTAAAATCTTTAAAGATTCTATTAAATCCAAAGTATCAAGTTTATTAAAATAATTTTCAATAATAGATATACTGCTTATATCAGGAGTAGCTTTAAGGTAGCTGTATATAACTTTCTTAAGCTCATCTAAAGAATTTTCAGTATTATATTTGGTAGCAATTAGTTCTAATTTTTCAGAATAATTAAGAATATTATTAATAATATTTTCAAAAGAATACTGAGAAATATTTCTACTTAAATTAGCAAGAATATCTTCTATTGTGGTATTAGATTGAGAATCTAGTATTTGTTCATCAATAATTTTAAGAATAGCTTGATTCTTAAGATTTTTAGATATATCTTCTTCAATTACAGTAAAATGCGGAGGAATATTTGCCTCAAGAGGAAACCTTGCTAGTAAGTTTTGGCAAAAAGAGTGAATGGTCTGGATTTTTAACTCTCTTGGATGATTAATTATTTTAGAAAATAGCTCTTTAGCTAAAATTAATTCATCATCTGTAGGGCTTTTACTAGAAAGGTCAACTAAAGCCTCCTTAAGCTCGTTTTCCTCCATAATACTCCATTTAGCTAAAATAGTCATAAGGCGATTAATCATCTCTTGAGCTGCAGCTTTAGAATAAGTGATACACAAGATATTATCAATACTAACTCCACTTAGCAGGAGCCTAAGTAGTCTATCCACAAGAATCTTAGTTTTCCCTGTACCAGCTGAAGCACTTACCCAAACAGAATACAAAGGATTAGAAGCACTCTGTTGATTTTTAGAGGCATTATTCATAGTTAATTCTCCTCGCTTCCTTCAGTATTAGTAAAATTAGTATTCCATTCGTCAAATCTTATAAAATGCTTATACTCTTCATAAACTTTTTTATCTTCTAAATTAAATTCGTAAGGAATTTCTGCAACATAATATTTAGTTAATAGATTTTCTATTTTAACAATAAATTCTGGCAGATATTCTATAATATTAGGAATCCCATTATCTTTTTTTTGCAAACTATCGCCAAACTTATTAGGAAAAAATATATAACTAGTATTAATATATAAAGGCTTGTGGGTTATTTCCTCAAAGCCTTGATGATACAAAATTAAACTTAAAATTAAAAGCTGTTGCCAGTATTCTTCTATTTTAACCGAAGCTGTAGTTTTATAGTCAAAAATATTAATGGTAGAGTTATTTAAAATATCTATCCTATCGGCTTTACCGCTTAGCTCAATGGTAAAATCTCCAACACTTATAGGAATACTGCCAAATAGTTCAGTGTAAGATTTATCAATCTCTTCTAAGTTTTCAGTATTTAATAATTCATAAATGCCTTTTTTAATAATTGGCATTTTAAAGAGCCTGAAAGTTGGTGATTGTAAAAAAGTTTTAAATCGTGCTTCGGTTAAGTTTATAAGTTCTAAATAGAGATGTTCTTTAGGAAGAGTTTTAAAAGTATTAAGATTAATAAAAAAGTTCTCTAAAGCCTGATGTAGAGCATTACCATAATCTCTTTTGTTAGGAATAGGGTTAATTCTATCAAGTGGTTTAATTTTAAGAATTCTTTCAATAAAAAACAAATAAGGGTTTTTAATGAGAGATTCTAGCTGAGTTGCCGAAATTTTAGTTGGTCGTACAGCTATTGGTGGATTAAAGCTAACATTATCTAAAATTAACGGAGTAAAATCTTGTGGAATATCTACTTTTTGTTGAATTTCATAAAGGTATTGCTTTTTATTTATTTCAGAAGATTTATAATAATCTAAAAAGGTTTCTAATTGTAATAACCATCTTGAGGGAGTAGTTAGCTTTCCTTGTTCTTTTTCGCTTCTCACAAGTATTACTTCATTTGCCCCAAGTGTTTGAGAAAAAACATTGGCTTTTAAGCCAATCTGCGATTCTGATGGTAAAAATCCGAGCTTATTCATCATACTCTCATTCATCCAAGGATTTGGTGGAGTTAAAAAAGGCATTGTTCCTTCATTCATGTTAGCGACAATTAGTAAATCGTGTTGAATAAGGTTGTTTTGCAACTCTCCATAAATATAAAGTCTAGGATGTTTATTATATATAGTTCTGATATTAATATCTAATATAGATTTTTTAATAATATCCATATACTCATTAATACTAACTTCTTCAATAGAAATAGATTCTTCTAATAGCTTTGCAAGGAGGAGAGATAGCTCTTTACCTTCTTGCTCAGTCCATAAATCGCTTTTAGTGTTTTCTTTATTAGTGGTTAATTGTTCGGCAATTTTAATATGATTAATTAAAGTTTCTTGAAAATTAATTTTTTTATAATTTTGTGATAATGCAGAGGTTATAAAAATCTCTGGAAAGCTCACCTCAATATGATCTAAAAAAGCTAAAAGGCTACTTTTAATTTTGCTATTTAAATATTCCATATTTTTAATTTC
Organism: Alphaproteobacteria bacterium; assembly: GCA_031256515.1. GTDB lineage: Bacteria > Pseudomonadota > Alphaproteobacteria > WRAU01 > Hepatincolaceae > WRAU01. The sequence goes on along the minus strand of JAIRQL010000074.1, from coordinate 7,021 downwards.
ATTTTTATAAGCAAGAATGGTCTTATGTTCTAGGAGGTTTCTAAATAAATAAAAATCAAGATTTTTAGCATTTTCAAGAACTTTTTTTCTGCTTAAGTTCATTAAACAAAAAGGATGCTTAAGCAAAGCTAGAAAATCTTCAGGTTCAAACCCCTGCATAATGATATTTCCTACTAGTAAAAAAAATTTAGCTTGTAGCGAATTATATAAAGAATTTCCTAAGTAATCATCTATTTCTATATCATACCTAAGTAGTTCACTGCGAACCCTTGTAATAAGATTTTGATTATTGGTAATAAGCCCTGCAGTTTTACCTTGAGTTTCTAAAACTTCTCGCATAGCTAGGGCAATGGTTTTTGCTTCTTCTTCCTCATTTTTAGCTTTAATAATACTAAATTTACTGGAAAAATTCTTAATATCTTTAGACTCTGCATTTTTATAAATGGTATTATCAAATATTCTATGAATGATATTTTCTTGTGGCGAAATTGCAACAATATCAGTAATAGTTTCTTTTTTAACATCAAGTTGGTTTAGTATATTAGAGATTATCTTTTGTGGATGGGTATACTCTAAATTATTAAAGGTATCTTCTGTTATATTTTTATCTATACCATAGAAGTAAATATCTGATTTTGGTAAAGTATTAATAGTTTTTAGAAAATTGATGTTATCTTTATTAAAACTTAATAAATTTAAAGCAATTACATGCTCTTTTGGAGGGTTTTCTTTAAAAATTTTAGTTTGTAATTGGAGAGTTAGTTTTTGCTGCAAAGCTAAATCTATCATTTGCTTTTCTTTAATGATTTGGGGCCAAAATTCGGTAGCAATATGTAAAAATTTTAAAATTTCTTGCCAATGGATAGCCAGCCCAGATTCCACAATGTTTTCTAAATTATTGAAATCTATATCTTCCCAATAGGCTTTATCTATTAAATTGCCTAAATCTTCTGCCCAAGCAAGAGCTTGAGAAAATCCTAGTTTAGCATCCATCTTTTTTATAAGTTTTGCTAAAATAAAAGTTCTTTCTCTTTTAGAAATAGTAGGTTTTAAAATATCCGCAAATTCTTTTTTATAAGTATCATTAAAAAGTAAAGAGTTATTAGCAATAATGTACTGAGTATCAGATAAGGAAATCATCTTAGGTAAAATTAAAGATTTAGCTTGCGATACTCTTAAAAAACCATTTTGCAAATTTCTGATAATTCTTTGGTTAGGAGTAAAAATTAGGTAATTAAAGAGGTTTTCTAAATTATCTTGATTATCATTTAAGATTTTTTCGCAAAAAATATCAATAAAAGATCTCTCAAAAGGAATATTATAAATCATGATTTAATAGCTCTTGTTGAACTTTTTTATAGATATTTTCATATTTTTTAGAAAAACTAATTACCATTTTTCGTTTTCCTGTTTCGTTAAAAAGGCTAATTCTAACAAAATGCTTAGGGGTATAGGTTTCTAATCTTTCTGCCCACTCTATAAGACAAGTATGTAATAAAATTTCATCAATTCCTAAGTTATGAAGTTCATGGGGGCTTTCTACTCTGTATAAATCTAGGTGATAAATTAAACCAATTGTTGTATCATAAGACTGAATAATAGGAAAAGTAGGGCTAGTTATATTCTGTTCTTTTTCTAGCACAGCATTAATAAAAAATGAGGCAAAAGTAGTTTTGCCACTACCAATATCACCACTTAATAAAATTATAATATTTTGTAGGTATTTACTAAGAATAATGGCGATTTTTTTGGTATCTTGAATTGAGTTTAAACTACAAGTAATTTCCATAAAATACCTTTTGAATTTTTAAATATATTATAGACAAAAAAGAAAAATTATTCCACAATGTAATATGTTCTTTTACATAATAACTTCGTTATTTTATTGTATGTAGAACAATGTATTATACAAGAAATAGGAGTTATAATTTTGCAAGAATATAATACCGATGTATTAATTGTAGGAGCTGGTCCAGTTGGAATTTTTAGTAGCTATCAAGCTGGCTTTTTAGGAATGAAAACATTAGTTGTTGATGCCCTTTCTGAAATCGGCGGACAGCCAATGGCACTATATCCTAATAAATACATATATGATATTCCAGGTTTTCCTAAGATTTTAGCAGAAGATCTTATAACTCAGCTTTTAAAACAGGCAGAACCATTTAAAGTTAATGGTAGTGGTGAATTTATTTTAAATTCTCAAGTTCTTGAGTTAAACAGATTAAACGATGAACTTAAGCAATTTTGTGTAAAAACATCTAAAGGCGATACTATCTATGCTAAGGCAATTATTATTTGTGCGGGGGCTGGAGCTTTTGGTCCTAACCGCCCACCTATTGATAATATAGAAAATTACGAAGGACATTCAGTTCATTATTTTATAAAAAATTTAGAAATCTTTAGAGATAAAAATATTGTTATAGCTGGTGGTGGTGATTCAGCAGTTGATTGGGCTATTACACTGCATGATATTGCTAAAAAAATCTATATGGTACATAGAAGAGATAGCTTTAGAGCTGCGCCATCTTCAGTGGAGCAATTAAAAAACTTAGCTAAAACCGATAAGCTAGAAATGGTAATTCCTTTTATGTTAGACGATATAACAGGTGAGGGCAAAAACCTTAAAAGTGTTATCCTTAAAGATTTAGATAATAACAAAAAAGAAATAGAAGCCGATCATCTGTTAGCATTTTTTGGTTTATCAAGAAGTTTAGGTGAGCTAGAAAATTGGGGCTTTAAAATTAATAAATTACATTCTTCTATTGAAGTAAATGTACCCACTTGCGAAACATTAATTCCAGGAATATTTGCCGTAGGAGATGTAGCACAGTACGATCATAAATTAAAGTTAATTGCTACTGGATTTGCTGAAAGCTCTATGGCGATACATGCAGCTTGGAAATATGTTTTCCCAAACAAACCTTTCCATTTTGTGCATTCTACTTCTAAATAGTGTGTTATGGCTATTGTAAATAAAATTAATATTGCTAGATATATATTTTTTATATATATTTTTTCATTTTATTTTTATAATTTCTTGTTTAGTTTTATTAAGTAGAGATTAATGCTTAGATTTTATTTTATTTTTATACCACTGTTTTTTCTTATGCTAGGCTTTAGTTCTCAGCTACAGGCTAAGTCTTGTACTGTTTCTCCTAGTGGTGGAACAATTGATTTAGTAGATTGTACTTACGACAGCGGTGATCCTTTAGAAAATCCAAACTCTGGAAAAGATTTAAGTTTCAATCTTAACATGGTTTCTGGATATATTAGTGAGATAGTGGCTAAAAGTTCTACAGATACTACGCATAGAGTAGTTATAACTTCGTCTACAAATTTAAATATAGGCAAGCTATTTAACAATGTTGCTAAAACAGGTTCTTTAGAATTAAGAAACAACTCTACTGTAAACTTTACTGGCGAGGGTTTACAAACTCATACTGTTAAATTAACTTCTTCAAAGTTAGTTTTAGATGGTACTTCACAAATTAATAAAATTGAACAAAGCCTAGAATTAGCAGATGATAAAGCTAAATTGTTTTTAGATAATGGAGCATCATTACAAGCTACATTAATAGATGGTAAGGCTATTAAGGGTAGTTTAGAAATTTTAAATGGCTCTTCAATGGATTTAACCTATGATGATGCTAATGTGGGAACAGAAGATGCTAAAATCTTTAATATTGCTTCATTAAGTTTAAACGGTAAAGACTCTACTTTAATTAAATCTGGTACTGGTGAGGTTGCTATTTCTAATTTTTCGCTACAAATTCCTAAGGACGAAGAGTTTAAAGTAATTGTAGAAGGTGGTATTTTAGATATAGGAGCGATTGGAGATCAGTACAGTAAGTCTGCAAACAGCTTTCAAATACACGGCGGGCAGTTAAAATTTAGTGGTGGTAATCTTAAAGCTAATATAGATACAGGTGGAGAAATTTATTTACTTGGCGAAGAAGCTGAGGCTAAAATGCAGATTAATCCTAGTACCTATAAAGATGATGGTTCAATAGATATACAGGGAAATATTGCAGGTAAATTAATAGTTGATGGAAAAGCTCTGACCCTTATAAATACTAACCTAGAAACCTTAAATGTTAAATCGGGTAATGTTATTATTAATATCAATGAGTTAAATAAAGATTATACTACTAATATTACTAATTTAATTATAGAAGGTGGTAATGTTAGTACGGCTAATAAGAGTCCTCTGATTTATTTCTCAAATATTACTGTATCTAATGGTGGGCAATTCCGCTATTCTGATAATCATTTTAATAATGATACTCTTAACAACTTAGAAATTTTTGAGAAAGGTGAGTTTTTATTTGCCGGAAATAAAGATTTAATCCTTGATGGTGTTAATAAAAATAGAAGTTGCTTTCAAGATGGAGATGCAGATTGTGGGATTATTACTGTATCAACAGGTACTAATAGTGGTAAGCTAACTTTACAAAATTCAGATGTAGGAACAGTTACTATAAGTAGTAGTAATGGAGCAAAGTCTTTAATACTTGGTAACAATGTTGAAATTGGCAGATTAAACCTTTCTTTCTTAAATGAACAAAATAGCATAGATATTGATAGTTCTCATAATGTCCACGAAATTGAAATGAGTAGACGTGGTTCAGTTAATATTAAAGGAGGAGCTGATATTAGAACATTTATAAATAACAGTGCTTTTGCTCCTATAATTAACATTGAGGGTAATGCAACTGTAGAAAATGTTGAGTTAAATAACTCTGGTACTGTTAAAATAGCCGGTGATGCAAAAGTGACAAACCTTAACTTATTAGGGCAAGAAAAAGTTGAAATTGGTGAGAATGCCGAGCTGGATACATTTACCATGCAGGCTAAAAGTAGTAAGGCTGAAGTTGTTATGGATAAAGGTAAAATTAATACTTTTATATTAGCCTCGTTAATTGATAAACTAGAGCTTAATGAAACAGAAATTAACACCTATAAAATTACCTTAGAAGATCAAACCTTTGATTTTAACCAACAAAAGGTAAAAAATTTAGTTTTAGATGGTAAAAAATCAGTAATCAATTTGGGTAAATTAGCTGAAGAATCTAAGGATGATGAAATTCCTAATTTAGAAACTATTATTTTAGATCAAGGTACTTTAAATTATAATTACCGTAAAGATAATACAATTAGAAGTATTACAACCACAGTAGATCATCCTTTATATCCACCAGAAGAATGTGAAGAAGATGATAAAAAGTGTGAAGAAGAAGAAGCTAAAAAACCAAAATTTGATACTGAATTTAATATCAATGCAGGGGATGCAACTTTAACTACTGGTGAGGTTAAACTAGAAAGTATGAATCTTGAAAGTGGTTATTTAGAGGTTAAAAGCGGAATAGAACTTATTGACCCTAATGACCCAAATAACACAATTTTAAGTAATGGCGACCTAGAGATTCAAAGAAAATTAACCTTATCTATTGATAAAAATAATAAAATATTAGATATTAATAATCCTGATAGTAGTAGAGCTAGAATATATGCAGATGGTGATATTAAACTAGGTGGCGAGCTAAATGCAAAATTTAATGATACCTATAAGTTTCTTTTAGGTATGGATAATTATTTTAAACTCGTTGAAGCTGGAGGAAAAATAGATAAAGCCGATGATACTAGTTTTAATTTTTTAACTAATCTTTCTTATTGGTTTGAAGTTAATCTTATTGATGATAATCCAAATTTATTAATAGCTAATATTAATAGAAAATATACCTATTCTGATGTAATGAATCATAATGGTGCTAGTGGTGCTATATATGATATAGCTTCTCTTCTAGACGAGTATATTAAAGGGGTAAGAACTCTTAATCCAGAGGATACAATAGGAGAAATCATCACGGGGTTAGATACAAGATCTCACGATGGTCCAGCCTTAATTACCAATATTTCTAAACTTATGCCAGTTAGTAACAGAGCTTATGCTAATTCTGTTCATACTAACAACCAAAAGGTTGTTGATACTTTATCTAGCGAGTTAAGAGATTTTACTAACTTAGAGGATAATCTTTGGGCGAAATTACAATATACTACAGCTACTCTTAGAAATAATAAAGATGTAGTTGGTTATAATGAAAACTCTAATGCTATGCAAGTAGGATATTCTAAAATTATAAGCTCCAAAGCTGTTTTAGGAGGATCTCTAAGTTATTTAACAGGTTCTTTAAATGGTAATTTTTCTAGTTATACTCAAGACTTTACAACTTTTAATGCTGCAATAGGGCTTGATTATTTATTTACCTCAAAAATCTATGGTAAAACTATTTTAAGTTATTCGCAAACAGAGTTTGAGAATACTAGAAATTTAGATTTTATTAAAGAATTTAATCGTTCAAGTTTAGGTTCAAGTGAAGCTCTAGCTCATATTGAAAGTGGTTATATTACTTCTCTTGGTGAAAAATATTATGATTTTAATGCTACCTATAATGTATTCTACTCAATTGGATCAATTGCTATTGATAGCTACTCCGAAGAGGGTGTTGGCAGATTAAATGTTGATGGTGCTAATATTTTAGTTAATGACTTTGGAGTAGGAGCAACCTTTGATAAAGAAATATTCTATGATAGAAATGATGTTTCTTTAAAACCTACTATTGGATTAGCGATGGGAGTAAGAAACTACTCTAGTACTGAAACTAATTTTGAATTTCAAGAGATACCTAATGCTCGTAAATTTCAAATATCCAATGGCTCGTACTTACCAATATTTGTTAAATATAAAATGGGTATAGATTATATTGTTCCTTGGGCGAATATATCCGTTAATTATAGATTTGAAACTAATGCTAATAAATATACTGATTCATCGTTTACTTTATCCTTTAAACATTCATTTTAATTATATATAAAATGATAGTCCATATTACACTTATTTTTTACTGTGATGGGGAATTAGAATGTATAATTAATAATAGAGCAAGAAGAGTAGAGGGAACAACTTTCATCTGGCGACGACTTTAAGTAGAACTAAGAAATGAGTTAATATCTTAGTTTACAA
>JAIRQL010000101.1 GCA_031256515.1 Alphaproteobacteria bacterium | reverse complement strand
GATGCCTTGCGGTGTATCCGACATTATCTAAATCGTTATGTTAGCCACCCGCTCTTAAGCATTTTTGTACGGTAGTTGCCCGATTAAATACTGGAGTTTCGGCTCCTGTAAAATAATTTTTAAACTGCACCATCCCAGCATTGGTAAAAAGTAAAGTATCATCATTAGTAGGAATTAAATTTGAAGATTCCTTAATTTCGTGATTATTTTTAGCAAAATACTCTAAAAAAGATTTTCTAATCTCAGCAGTACTATTCATTTTTTTATAACTCTTATTTTATTAAAAATGATTCTTCTTAAGAAGAACCATTTTATTATAATCTTATTATAATTTTAAACTTTTAATAGTTCTAGGTTTATATTAGACATTTTGCTCTGTAGCCATGTGAGGAACAAAATAACGACATAGAAAGCCGAAATATTAAAAGTTTTGTGGGTTTTTAAGAATTCTATTAGGAAAGCTAGCACAAAGTGTATGATAAATACATGAGTGCTAGATTAACGAAATAAAAACTTAAAAACACCAAAATTTTTATTAAATTTTTAATAGCTTGAGATTTATACTAGGAGCATGGCTCGTAGTGTATATCCAATACATGAGAGCCAATGCGACAAAATAGAAACTCAAAAACGCCAAAACAGTTTTGAGTAGTTTGAGAATTCTATGAGGCGACTTACTACGAAGTGTATTAATAATACATGAGTAGTAAGGCAACAAAATAGAAACTCAAAATACTCAAAACTTCCATTTATTTTTTGGTTTTTTTGGCAGAAACCTCCACCTCTTCAACACCCTTTTCTTCTACAGTAGCCTCTGCAGATTTTTCATCTTTCACTACTTCGTGAATATCTGTTTCTAGCATAGCTTCTTCTATAGTTTCTAGGCTTTTAAGGATTTTTTGTTCAATTTCCGCCATAATTTTAGGATTACTAACTAGATAATCTTTAGCTTTTTCTTTCCCTTGCCCGATTTTATCATCGCCATAAGAAAACCAAGCTCCAGCTTTATCTATAATCCCTGCTTTAACCCCTAAATCTACAACCTCAGAGGCTCTACTTATACCTTTACCGTACATAATATCAAATTCAGCAATACGGAAAGGAGGAGCCATTTTATTTTTAACTACTTTAACAATTGTAGTATTTCCTTTAACTTCATCGCCATCTTTAATTGCTGTAGATTTTTTAATATCTAAACGAATAGAAGCATAAAATTTTAAAGCATTTCCGCCTGTTGTTGTTTCGGGGCTACCATACATCACCCCAATTTTCATTCTTACTTGGTTAATAAAAATTACAAGTGTATTAGATTTTGATACTGAAGAAGTTAATTTTCTTAAGGCTTGCGACATTAATCTTGCTTGTAAGCCCATATGAGAATCACCCATTTCACCCTCTAATTCCGCTCTTGGAACTAGGGCTGCCACACTATCAACAATTAAAACATCAATACTACCAGAGCGTACTAAAGTATCAGTAATTTCTAGGGCTTGTTCACCAGAATCTGGTTGCGAAACGATTAAATCGTCAATTTGCACTCCAAGTTTTTTAGCATAAGATGGATCTAAAGCATGCTCAGCATCAACGAAAGCACAGATACCGCCTTTTTTCTGAGCCTCAGCCACCACATGTAAAGCTAAAGTTGTTTTACCAGAGCTTTCATTACCATAAATTTCTACAATTCTACCTTTTGGTAATCCACCAATTCCTAAAGCAATATCAAGCCCTAATGAACCTGTTGAAATAGCTTCCACTTCTATTTCTGTACCACGAGATCCTAATCTCATAGCTGACCCCTTACCAAAGGCTCTTTCTATTTGTGCTAAAGCACTTTCTAATGCTTTTGTTTTATCTATACTCATTTATATCCTTAATTTTTATTTTTAACTTAACAAAATTTCAAATTCTATTTTAGATTTTTGAATATTTTGAGAATTCTATTAGGCGATTTTACCTCACTTCGCTCACTATATCCAAGTTTACCCTTACGGGAAATTTATATTCTTGCGGATTAGCACGAAGTGTATAATAATACATGAGTGCTAAATCAACGACATAGAAACTCAAAACATCCTAAAGTTTTGAACTTTTTAGATAGTTCTAGCTTTATATTAGGCATTTTGATCCATAGCATATAATAAATATGTGAGGAGCAAAATAACAACATAGAAAGCCGAAATATCTAAAAAGTTTTAAAGCTTCACCGTTTTATTATAGACTTTACCTTAGAAGCAAAAGCATCCGGTGTAAACGGCTTCGCTAAAAACTCTATTCCCTTCATTGAAACATCTCCCTGAATATCTTCTAGCACATCATCGGCATAGCCCGACATTAATATGGCTTTAACTTTTGGGAAGAGGTCTCTTATTCTGCTAACTACTTCTGGACCATTCATAATTGGCATTGAAACATCGCTTATTACCAAATGTAAATCTCTAACATTTTCTTGCCTTAGAATATCTAAGGCTTGTTGTCCGTTTTCTGCCTCTATAATATTATAACCTTTTGATTTTAAAAGTCTAGCACATATCATTCTTACTGGAGTTTCATCTTCTACTAAAAGAATGGTTTCACTACCTGTTAAATCTTGCAGAGGTTTTTCTTCTATAACTTGTACATCTAAATGTTCTTTAGCTTCAGTTTGTGGAAAATATAAAATAAAGCTACTACCTTTTCCTTGCACACTTTTAACATCTATAAAGCCTGCACTATCGGTAATAATATTTAAAACCGTGTGTAAACCTAACCCATTGCCTTTTTCGCCTTTAGTAGAAAAATGCGATCTAAATATTAGCTTGATATTTTCGGGCTTGATTCCCTCACCTTCATCTTTAATTTCTACAATAGCATAATTACCAGCTGGAATTAATCCTAACGCACCTTCTTTAGAGTGTTTAAGAGTTATGGCTTTGGTTATAATATCTAAACGACCTCCTTTTTTCATAGCATCTTTAGCATTAACCACCAAATTAGTAATAATTTGTTGGAATTGCACCCTATCCATCATGATATTACCAACTTTTTTACCTCTATTAAAATCGGCAGTTATGCTATCACCAATTAAACGAATTACTGTACTCATAAGGTCAGATATTTCAGAATTTAAATTAAAAGCCTCTGGGCTTAAATCTTGCTTTCTTGAAAAAGTTAAAAGCTGTTTAATCATAACTTTAGCACGGTTAGCATTTTGCTGAATTTGCTCTAGCTCCATCATAGATGGATCATCTACATCACTTTTTTCTTGCAAAAAGTGAGTAAACCCTGTAATTGCAGTTAAAAGATTGTTAAAATCGTGAGCTACGACTGAAGCAATTTGCCCTACTGTTTGTAAGCCTTGCGATAGTTTTACTTGAGCTTCAAGATCACGATTATAGGTAATATCTATAACATAAATAATTTTATTTTGTTCTGAGAGGTCAAAAATTATAAATTTAAATAATTTTCTATCAACTCCTAATTGAATTTCAAACTCTAAATCTTCAGCCCCATTTTTAATTGCCTCTAGGAAATCTGCAGTTTTTATGCCGATTAGGTCTTTAATGGTTTTATCTTCTAAATAATCAACATTAAAAAGAGACATAATATTCTCATTACTTTTTAAAATATTATGTTTGCTATCTATAACCATAATCCCAAAAGGAGCTTTGTTATAAATATCTTCTAAATAGCTATCATATTGATAATTAATTTCACTTAGATTAATATCAATTGATGGTTTAGTTTCGGGAACAATTATACTTCTAACATATTTTAAGCCATTACTATTTTCTTTAAAAAAAGTTGATTGAAATAAAAAACCCTCAAATTTATGCCCGAAAGTATCTTGAAAAACACAACGATTTATTTTAACATTATCGTTCTCAATACCATTAACTTTATAAGAATAGACAGTGCTTTTTTGTACAATAAAGTTAGAAAAATCTATTTGCGACTTATCTAAATTAAAAAGTTGCTCAAACAAATTATTAGTGGCAATAGTTTCTCCACGATTATTCATAATAATCATTGGTAGTGGTAAATTAAGCAGAATATCTTTGTTAAAAAGGTTATTAAAGATGCTATTCTCTTGCTTTATTAACATAACCTGCCATAAATATAAATTACCAATTTTAGTAAAAGATAATCTAAAGGCACTATCTTGAGTTCCTAGCTTTAAAGGAAAATCTACAAAACTTGACTGCTTAAGTTTAATTTCTTTATTTAGGTAATTAACAGTTTCTGCATCTACTTTTATATCCTTATTTTCAAGCAAACTATCTAAAAAATTAAGTTTTACATGAGAGAAATCTTTATATATTTTAAAAATTTGTTGAAACAAAGAGCCACACCATGAAACATTTCCCCAATTATCACTTATCATATAGCTTAGGAGCTTTTCACTATCTTCATTTTTTTTAAGGAAATTAATTAAAAATTGTTGTTCGCTATCGGTAGCTTTGTTATTAAAAAAGAACCAAATAGGAAACAATAACAAAACTATACCCCATAGGTACATAATAATTGATTTCATAGAAAGTTGTGATAAGAGACTTTTAATTGGGTGGTATTGTTCTAGCCCTAGAAAATTAATAATTTTATAAACACTAATGAGGTTTAAAAAAAATAGAATACTAATCGCACAAACACCCATTACAAAAAGCAGAAAGATAACATCAAGAATGTTTTTAAAAACAAAAAAATAAATATCTTTAAAGTTTTTTTTCACGATTGTCTCTATTTATGATTTTGTGAAACTATCTTTTTAATATATTGTGGCAAAGCAAAACTAGCAACATGGATTTGCGGGTTATAGTATTTTAAATCAGTAATATTTTCTTTAGTAAACCTTTGTTCTACTGTACTAACATCTAATTTTTTTAAATTTACATTATCAGTAGCAAAACTTAAGCACATAAAACTGCCAATATATGTTGGAACAGGAACCACATAAAAAGTTAAATCTTTAAAAACTTTGCTTAGCTTATTTTGAATATTTTTAAGTTCATCGTCTTGTAAAAAAGGCACACCACTTTGGGTAGTTAAAATTCCACCATCATTAAGGCATTTTTTAGCATTGGCATAGAATTCATCAGTAAATAAAACCTCACCCACATTAATAGGATCGGTAGAATCTACAATAATTAAATCAAATTTATTTTTGGTATTTTTTACATACTCAATACCATCTTCTACCGTCACTTCTGCCCTACTGTTTGCAAAAGCACCATTGTTAAGTGCAGGCATATGCTGTTTACATAGCTCAATAACATCACCGTCAATTTCAATCATTACAGCTTTTTCAACTGATTTATGCTTAAGAACTTCTCTTAAAATACCACCATCACCACCACCAATAATTAAAACAGATTTAACATTGCCATGTGCGATTATAGGTACATGAGTAAACATTTCGTGGTAAAAAAATTCGTCAGCTTCTGTGGTTTGGATAACTCCATCAAGAACTAAAATTTTACCAAATTTAGGATTGTAAAAGATTTCAATATCTTGAAATTCACTTTTTTTACTGACAATAATTTCTTTATTTAAAAAAGACTGCTTAAACCCGATACTTTCTACATCTTCGTAAAGTTTTTCATCAAACCATTTTTTTTCCATAAAATATAGCTCCTTTACTTATTAAAAAATATATGTAGAAGTTTAAAAAATTTGAGATATTTTAAGAATTTTAAATTATTGATTTGGCATGAAGTGTCTATTAATACATAAATACTAAATCAATAATTTAAAAACTTAAAAGAGCCAAATTTCTAAATATGTTTAAATATTTTGAGGCCTATATTAGGAGCAAACACCCGAAGTGTATTTATAATACATAAGGGTGTTTACAACAACATAGAAGCCCAAAAGGTTTAAACATTAACCCCTCGTTTGCTTTCAGCAACTTGTATACTACTAGGATTAAAATAAGATTTTAAAACCTCAATTGCTTTATAAGGATCACAATTTCCGCACATAAAGACATCTAGTGCTGCATATCCTCTTTCAGGCCAAGTATGGATTGATATATGAGATTCCGCCAATACTACAACTCCAGAAACCCCATATGGCTCAAATTGGTGCATATGTGAATGTAGAATTGTAGCACCCGATTCTATAGCACACTTCCTTAGAGTGTGTTCTATATCCTCAGGGGAATTAAGATTTGTAGCTCCCCACAAATCAATTAATAAATGTGTCCCTGCAAATAAGATTCCATCCTTATTTACATAGGACACTGACTCTTTGGCTTCGTCTTCCCTTTTTTCAATATCAAATTTTTCCACGACTTTTTCCTTAAAATAAATTTAATAATTTCATTAAAAAAATAATGTACTCTATATTTACATTAATTAATATATTAATGCAATAAAAAACTTCATATCGTATAATTTATTTGCAAAAGGTTTTTTTATATATTAACATTAGTTAATATTAATAATTATTAACATAAAATAATTAGAGTTTATTATGAAAATACTAATAGTTGAGGATGATGAAAACCTAGCTAAAAGCATCTCAGCTACTTTCAAAAAAATGCAAATGCAAAGTGATTTAGCAGTAAGAGGAGAATTTGCTTTAGAATTCTTAGATACTTACTCTTATGACCTTATTCTTCTTGATGTTATGCTACCAGATACTAATGGCTTTGAGCTTTTAAAAAGTTTTCGTAAAAATGGTGTAGATACTCCTGTTCTTATTCTTTCAAGTCTTGCTGACCACGACAATAAAATTGAGGGCTTTAATCAAGGAGCAGATGATTATCTTACTAAGCCTTTTAATAGAGAAGAACTTATCGCTAGGGTTAATGCTATTGTTAGAAGATCAAAAGGTTATGCTCATTCTAGTATAAAAATTAGCGATTTAGAAATTAATCTTTCTACAAAACAAGCCTTTGTAGAAAACAAACCAGTTCCTTTAACTTCTAAAGAATATTCAGTTCTTGAAATTTTAGCTTTAAAAAAAGGAAAACCTGTTTCTAAAGAACACCTGTTAGATCAGCTTTATGGTGGGATTAGTGAACCTGAACCAAAAATTATTGATGTTTTTGTTTGTAAAATCAGAGATAAAATCAAAAAAATCACAGGAAAAAATTATATTAAAACTATCTGGGGACAAGGCTATTTAATTAGCGACCTAGATGAGGAATAATTTATTTTATATATTTAGTATAAAATTCATTAATTTTTTTAGTATAATCATCTTGAACTTCATCGCTTATAAAAGTTGTAGGAATTTTGTAAATATATTTACTCATAAATAAAATACTTGAACCCATTGAATATAAACCTTCTATATATTTTTTATTTTTAAGCAAATACATATCAAGTAGCGGGAGGTTTGTATCAAGGATTTTATCTTTAAAATCAATAAAATCATCAAGACTATTTCTTGGGTGTAGTTTGATTTTAACCTCAATATTTTTTTGCGATAAATTATTAATATACTCTTTGTAAGTATGAATTAATTGTTTTTTTTCATTTTTAATAAAGTAAAATGAAGAAATCGCTATTATATAAGTTTTAAAATTTATTGACGGAGTTTTATATATTTTATTAAGTTTATGGAGCTTTTTATATAATAAATTTTTTGGAATACTCACATTATGAATATTCTTGCTTGCTAAAGCTACTGGTAGAAAATTATAAAATGTATGAAATTTACTTAAATCTCCATATTCTTTAATTTGTAAATAAGTACCTATGCCTTCATCTATAATACTTATTCTTTTAAAAGAAATTATCCTGTTTAGTTTATCAGCAATATTTAAACTGCTAACATATACCTCAAAAAAATTATTAGTTCCTAAAGATTTTACGATAATATCATTATAGTTATTGTAATTATAAGTAGAAAGCGGAAAATCTTCTTCTTTTATCGCTATAATTTTATGCCATTTTGCCACTTTTTTAGCAAAAAATATTTGATTATTAATTTCTTGCTGAATTTCATTATTCCAAGAAAATTCCTTAGAAACTATAATTACCAAATAGTTTTTTCTTTTTTGTTGTGGCAAACAAAAAGCAACTAGCCCTGCTGTTAATGTAGAAAAATATCCTGTTGAGATAAAAAGATTCTTCCTCATTACTATCCATGAAGAACAAAAGCAAATTGAATTTCTTCTTTCATGCTTTCTCTAACTTCAAGTTTGGCATTAATATTTTTTGCCTGCAAAGCCGTAAAATAACTAGGGATATTTCTAGGAGTTAAATCGTTAGGATTTACATCTAATTTTAAGGCTTGGATATTATCAATTCCTAATTTTACAGAGTTTCCTTTAACTAGTATTCCAATACCCACTCCGTTTTCTATTTTAGCTGTTAAAAATTTAATACTAGCATTTTTATGAACCGCATTAAAAATCACAAAGAAAACATTTAATATTAATTTTAAATTATTGTTATTAAAAATATTATAAATATCTTCATCGCTAATTATCCAATCAATTTTTACATCTTTTTCTTTAAATAAAGCCACTACCAGCTCTTTAGCACTATTAAAACCAACCTCTTTTTCAGAAAAATTATTAGCTCCAAAGGCATATCTAAAATATTTCAGCTTACTATCTAAAGTATTTATACTACTTTTAACAATATTAAGAGTTTCAATATTCTCTAAATCATCATTATCTTTTAACATATCCATTGAAAATTTTAAAGCTCCCACAGGATTTATTAAATCATGGCAGATTCGAGAACTTAACAATTGCAATTGCAACAAAACAAACTCTTTATTCATATTATCTTTTTATTTTATTTACTTAATGATTATTTAATTTATAATTAATATTATTATAAAAATTTAAGTAAAACAATTTTAATTATGAAAATAGCTTGTGTTTATTCTAAATATATTGCCAAAGCTAAGGATTTTTACGATATTTTAGCAAAAAAGTACCCTTTAGTATCAATTTCTGATGCAGATGTAATTATTTGCTTAGGTGGTGATGGCTTTATGCTAAGCTGTCTTCACGAGTTCTTTAATATAGGTAAACCTTTATATGGTATTAATTGTGGCACTATCGGATTTTTACTAAACGAAAGACAGGATAGTATTGATATAATCGGTGCAGTTAGCCATGCAGTAAAATTTAATATTCACCCATTAGTAGCTAATTTTACAACCGCAACAGAAGAAAACATTAAAACTATTGCTTTTAACGAAATTTCTCTTTTACGAAAAAAGCCTCGTTCGGCTCATTTAAGTATTGATATAGATAATGAGAATCGCATTGAACAACTTATTGGTGATGGTATCCTTATAGCTACACCTGTTGGTTCTACTGCTTATAATTATTCTTGCGGTGGTAATGTATTATCTACGAACTCTAATCTTTTAGCCCTAACTCCTATTAATCCTTTTAATCCATTACGATGGAAAGGAACAACTTTAAAAGATGATAGTATTATTGATATTAAAAATACCGAAGAAAATCGTCCAATTAATATGTCTGCTGATTTTCAAGAATTTGAAGAAATTAAACATATCAGTATTAAGCTCTGTAAAGAAAAACATATAACTCTGCTATTTGATAGACATCGTGATTTAGAAAGTAAAATTATTAAACAACAGTTTCATCAACAGCAGTAATTATATGAATAATATCTATCGTTATTTAACTAAAAAAATTCTAGTATCTTCGTCTATTATTCTTTTTGCAATTATCTTGCTGTTATTTTTATTGCAATCTTTAAGATTTTTAGATTGGGTTACCAATCGTGGTTTTTCTATATTTACAGTTCTTTATATATCTTATTTAACTTTTGCTGGAATTTTACTAGATGTGATTCCTTTTGCTCTTTTGATTGCTATTATTTTTACTTGGAATAATATTATAAACAATCAAGAGCTAACTATTATTCAAGCCACAGGAACAACTCCCCTTAGGACTTATTCAAGTGTTATTTCGGCTGGAATAATTTTTTCTATAATTACTTTTATCTTAGCCTTTTCTTTAGTTCCTAACTCTTATTATAAATATCAACAATTGCGATCAAATTTTTCGGAAAATTATAATATAAAAATCTTTGAAGCCGAAAAATTTGTTAAAGTTAATGAGAATACTAACTTTTATATTAAAAATATTTCTGGCAATAAGCTAACCTCAATTTTTATATATTCCTATAATCCATCTAATAATAAAGAAAATTTTATTTATGCAGAAGAAGGTTATGTAGATTTTGACGATGGTAAAATTACCATGCTATTAAATACTGTTAATATTCAAGAAGTTTCTCACGATAATACGATTTCTTTTTTACAATTAGATAGATATATCTTTGATATTAATATCAATAAAAAACTTCATGATTATCAAAAAAATGCCCCAAGAGAGTACACTTTAAAAGATCTTCTTAATCTTGATAATATTCCATATATTGCCTCACTCAAAATTCAAGATACCACTGCCTATAATAAGCATTTTAGAGAAATTATTAAAGAAGTTATTAAAAAAATTAATATAGTTCTGTTTCCGCTATTTTTAAGTGTTGTTGCTTCTTACTTCTTTAGTATTAGACAGTTTAAAAGATTAGGCAATATTAAGCCAATTTTACAAACTATACTATTAGTAGCACTATTTAAAATACTAGCAATTGTGGTATTGTCTTTTGATTCTTATTTGATAATGTCTTTACCAATTATTTTATTGCTAATAATTATTATGATTATGCTTATAAGAATAATTTATCCACCAAACCTTAAGCAAATCAACAATTATAAATTTATTGCCTAAGTTAATATTAAAGTTGCTACCAAAAGCACTAAAAAATAACCAACCACATCAGTAGAAGTAGTTATACATACTGAAGAAGCAATAGCTGGGTCTATATGTAATCTTTTTAAAATAATAGGATATAAAGTTCCAAAGGTTGCTCCTAATATTACATTTATAAAAACTGCTAAAAAAGCTATAATCCCAATAGCAATACTATTATCATAACTACCCCAGAATGATCCCCAAACTATTCCAGCACTACCTAAGATTATACCATTTAAAAAAGCAATTCCTAACTCCTTACCAATTTGTTTAAAAATGTTAGATTTATTGATAACCTTTAAAGTAATTCCTCTTAAAGTAATTGCTAAACTTTGCATGCCCGCATTACCACCAAGAGCAACCACAAACTGAATAAGAGCCGCTAAAATCACATGCTTACCTAAAGTATCTGAAAAAGCTGTTACAATAAACGGAATTGTTAAAGCACTTATAAAGTTAAAAGAAAGCCATTTTAGCCTTTTTTGTGAGGCATAAAAGATTGTTTTATACTTCTTGCTACTACCAGCTTGAATCCCTGCCATTAAAAGTAAATCTTCTTGAGATTCTTGATAAACAACATCAAGTACATTATCTAAAGAAATAATCCCAACTAAAACTCCATTGTTATCAACTACTCCGGCACTAATAAACCCCTTGCTTCTAAAGATTAAGGCAACTTCTTCTTGGTCTATATGGGTATGAATAGTTCTAAAACTATCGTTTTTTATTTCCATAATATTGGTATTTTCATCGGTAGTAATTAATTTTGAAAGAGAAACTCCCCCAAGAGCTACACCTTTATCATCTACAATAAAAATATCATAGAAATAATCATCTTTACCATGAGGAAGGTTCTTTTCAAATTCTTTAATGTAATTAATACATTGGTATACTGTCCAAGTATCCAATACCTTAACAAAAGAGCTTTGCATTAACCTGCCAGCACTATCTTTTGGATAATTAAATTTCTTTTCAGTAACTTTTCTTTTATAAGAAGAAACCGCATCTAAGATTTGATCTTTACTTTTTTCGTCTAAATCTTTAACAATAAAATATGTTAAATCCACATCTTGATTTTCTTGAATTAAAGCAACAATAAAATCAATGCCCCTGCTATCTAATAATTCTTGAATTAAATAATCCGAAAACCACTCAATTGCTTCCACATAAAAAGATTTTGGAAGAGATACAAGAATTTTATACCGTTCTTCGGTACTTAAATTTTCTAAAACTTTGACACTGTCTGAGGAGTGAATTTCGCTAATTAGCTCAACAACCTCAGAGATTTTGTCTTGGCTTAGTAAAGACGATACATTATCATTAAGAAGATTTTCTTCTTTTTCTACAATATCTTCTTCGTTAATAATATTTTTTTCTTCTTTGAGATTATTCATAATTCACCTATTGATCTAAATTAAGACCTAATTAAACCATAACACAAGAATATGGTTTTTTCAATTTTTATCAGAATATCATTAAATAAAAGTTGCTTTATCTTTATTTTGTGTAATAATATGTAAATGTGTTATCAACTGTGTTGTTGGAGTGATAAAAATGACTAAACAAAAAACAAGAATAGAAAGCGATACTATGGGCGAGGTTGAGGTTGAATCCGATAAATACTGGGGAGCGCAAACTCAAAGGTCTTTATTATATTTTAAACCTACTACCGATTTAATGCCTAGAAAACTTATTAAAGCTCTTTTAATTGTAAAAATTGCCGCAGCTAAAGCTAATACCAAACTTGGAATTTTAGATAAAAAAATATCCGAAGCAATTGTTAAAGCAGGCGAAGAAGCCATAGATGGTAAATTAGATGCTCATTTTCCACTATCCATGTGGCAAACTGGCTCTGGTACTCAATCAAACATGAATGTTAATGAAGTTCTTAGTAATCGTGCTATTGAGATTCTTGGCGGAGTAATGGGTTCTAAAAAGCCTGTTCATCCTAACGACCATGTAAACTTAGGACAGTCTTCTAACGATAGCTTTCCTACAGCTATGAATATTGCCTCTGTAATTGCAGTTAATTCTCAGTTAATTCCTGTAGTTGATGAATTTATCTCTATGCTAGAAAAAAAGAAAGAAGAATTCAAAGGTATTATTAAAACAGGTCGTACTCACCTGCAAGATGCTACTCCTATTACCTTAGGGCAAGAATTTTCTGGTTATTTATTTCAGCTAAAAAGAGCAAAAAAAAGAATTAAAATTGCCCTTGATGAAGTACATTATTTAGCACAAGGTGGAACTGCTGTAGGTACTGGTTTAAATTCTATACCTGGTTTTGAAAGTTTATTTATTAAAGAAGTTAATGATATTACTAACACTACTTTTAAAAGCTCTACCAATAAATTTTACTCCCTAGCTACCCATGATGATTTAGTTAATTTATCAGGATCATTAAACTCACTTGCTGTAGCTTTAACTAAAATAGCTAATGATATTCGTTTACTTGGTAGTGGTCCTAGAACTGGGATTGCCGAACTTGTTTTACCTGAAAACGAGCCTGGTTCTTCTATTATGCCAGGAAAAGTAAACCCTACTCAAGTAGAGGCTTTAACTATGGGTTGTGCTCAAGTTATGGCTTGCCACTATGCAGTAAGCATGGGTGGAATGCAGGGGCATTTAGAATTAAATGTTTATAAACCTTTAATCATTTATAATATCTTAAAAGCTGTTGATATTTTATCTACTACTATGGAAGGGTTCTCTCGTTATTGCTTAGAAGGTATTAAGCCAGATATTAAAAGAATCAACTATTTAATGAGAAGATCATTAATGCTGGTAACCGCTCTTACTAAACATATAGGCTACGATAAAGCTGCTCAAATAGCTAAACTAGCACATAAAAAGTATATAACTTTAAAAGAAGCTGCAGTTGAGCTAGATTATTTAACCGAAGAAGAATTTGAAAAATGGGTAGATCCTAAAGATATGGTTTAACTTTAATATTTAATATAATTTAATGGAGAAAAAAAATGACCGATATATTTAAAAAATCTTTAGAAAAACATAAAGAGTTTAAAGGAAAACTAGAAATTGGTTTAAAAGTTCCTTTAGATACTAAAGAGGATTTATCACTATACTATTCACCTGGTGTTGCTGCTCCTTGTGAAGAAATCGCTAAAGATGTGGAAAATTCTTATGTTTATACCAATCGTGCTAATACTTTAGCAATTATCAGCGATGGTTCAGCAGTTCTTGGCTTAGGTAATATTGGAGCAGAAGCTGGAATGCCTGTTATGGAAGGAAAGGCAGCTTTATTTAAAAAGTTTGTAAATATAGATTGCTATCCTCTTTGTATAGGAACTCAAGATAGTCAAGAAATTATTAAATTTGCAAAATTACTTGCTCCATCGGTAGCTGGAATTCATTTAGAAGATATTGCTGCTCCAAGATGTGTAGAAATTGAAGAAACTCTTAAAAAAGAATTAAATATTCCAGTATTCCATGATGATCAGCACGGTACAGCTATTGTAGTATCTGCTGGTGTTATTAATGCTTGTAAATTACTAGGCAAAAAATTAGAAGATATTACTGTAGTAGTTTCTGGAACTGGTGCTGCTGGCAGTAGTATTATTAAAAACCTATATAACTTAGGAATTAGAAAAATTAGAGCTTATAATTCAAGAGGAGTTTTACATAAATCTAATCCTAACTCAAAAAATTACGATTTTCTATCGCAAGACCTTCTTAATAACTATGTTAAAGACGATAGCTATACTTATAACGAAGGTACACTTGTTGAAGCGATTAAAGGTTGTGATGTATTTATTGGAGTATCGGTAGCAAATATTGTTTCTAAAGATATGGTTAAAACCATGAATAAAGATGCAATTATTTTTGCAATGGCTAATCCTAATCCTGAAATTTCTTATCCAGAAGCTAAAGAAGCTGGAGCAAGAGTTGTAGGAACAGGTAGATCAGACTATCCTAACCAAATTAATAACCTTTTAGGATTCCCAGGTATTTTTAGAGGAGCTTTAGATGCTAAAGCTACTAAAATTAACCAAGAAATGATAACTGCTGCTATTCATGCTATTGCTGATATGATTCCACAAAATGAACTTACCGAAGAATACATCGTACCTTCTCCATTTAATATGGAAGTTCATACTAAAGTTTCAAAAGCTGTAAGTGCAGCAGCTGTGAAATCTGGTGTGGTAAGAAAATAATTAAATAATTGTATTAAGAAACTTTTTAAGTTGTAAAATATATTTTCATAAATTATTTTCACAAAATAAAAGATAAATCTTAAAAACTAGTAAGTTTTTTATATGGGTGGTTAAAACAATCACCCATTTTTTTATTGAAACAAGAATAAAAAATATTGTTGCTAATTATCCTAAATTGAGACAATTTATTTAATATAGAGATAAAGATAATGAGTTTTAAATCAATAAGATTGCCAGAAGAATTTTTAAATGAAATGTAAAGTCAAGCAGAATTAAGAAAGTGGCAATTACAAAGAATGCTAGAAGGAGTAGAAGATGCAAAAGTAGGTAGAATAAAAAGTCATAAAAATGTAATGGCTTTGTTGCAATCAAGTAATAAAGAGCAGAAATAATTATGGAAATAATAGGTCTAATAGAGCAATTGAAGATTTAAGGACTACAAGTGATTAGTATTTAAGTAATGTAGGAGTTGAGGTTCATGATAAATTTAGAGAAAATATTGATACTTGCATTAATTTTATAAGTTCAAATCCAACAGCCTATAGGCAGTTTATGAAGTAAGAGCTATTGAGTTAAGGGAATATGTAATGCAAAAGTATCCTTATATAACGCTTACATGATAGCAGAAAAAAATATAACCATAGTTGCCTTTTTACATCAAAGTAGACAAATTAAGTATTAGGGAGAGCCTTTATGGTATATACAGAAATAAGAAGCAAAACAAATAATAAAAAAGAGTATCTAATTTAAAGTAGATACTCTTTTTATTTAATTTTTTAATAAGTAGCTTTGATTTTGATATATTAATAATCTATTTGCTTGCTAGTTTTTCGTACATATCAATCATTTCTTTTGCCATGATTTCAATAATTTCGCCACTCATCATTTGATCTTCAGCATGAACTAAAAGTAAAGATAAAGAAAAATCTTCTTTTTTAATTTCTCCTAACATTAGTTGAGCTTCTTTTTGTACTAAGCTAGAGTGATGTTCTTGAGCTATTTGTCTAAACTTTTTTATTTCAGCTAATTTTTCTTTAGCTCCTGTTATATCACCATTTTTGGCTAAAGATATTGCTGCTATACTTGTAGATTTTGCTTCACCACTTGCCGAGATAATCCCAAAAATCGCCATCTCTAATTCTGCATTCATTTAATAATCTCCTTCCTTGCTTATTGTATTTATACTTAGATTCCATATTACAACAATCTATTATATAACAAAACTATTTACTATTAAAGTTATTAAAAAATTCAATAATATAATCAATTCACCAAATTTTAAATATCTTGAGGTTTATATTAGGAGCATTGGTGAGTTAGTGTATTGAACATACATGAGAGCCAATGCGACGAAATAGAAATCCAAGATATTTAAAATTTACCCAATTATGTTTAAGCGGAATTTACTCCATGCCTTTATATACTTAAGCAAAGGTCTATCATACTCCATCACCTTACCTACTACATTTACATTGCCACGATTCGGCATATTTTTTAGGGCGATATGTACTTCGCCTTTATATTTATCGTAGTTATTATTATCTATAGTAATATCTCCTAGTTGCATATCTGCTGTATTAAACGGAAGGATAGATTCATTTTTATATTTTACTCGCATTTGAGTAGATCTAATCATAAATTCTGAAACATCGCCCCTATTCATGTGGAGATTATCTCCCAGCATTTCTTTATCTAATACAGATGCTCCCTGAGTTAATTTTACATCTAAAGTAATAATATCTTTATTTAGTTCGCTTAAGGCTTTTAGTTCGCTTTCACTAGCATAACAGTTAGAAACAATTACATCGTCTATTAATCCACAATAAAAAAGTTCTTTAGCTTGAATGGTAATTGGTAAATAACGATGATGTTCTAAAGTTGGTAAACTTTCCATAAAATTTTGCGAAAAGAAGGTATCTTTTTCTTGCGAGCATACAAAAGCTGCTAATTTAATTCCATGCTTTTTAACCTCTTGGGAAGACTTCATAAAATGCTCTAATGAAAGTCCAGTAAATTCTCTTGGATAAAAATTATGGCAAGCTACAATGTTAGAAGCACAAGGTTGGTAGCTCATAATGTTATCAAAAATTTTTGTACCATTACTAGCATTAATTTCTACCTGTAATTTACCAGCACAGCTTATTAAAGATTCTTCTAGTCCTGAATAGCCTTCATCTAAACGAATTCCAGTAATTCCTAAATCTTCAAAGGGTTTTAAATTATCGTAAGATGCACCTAACATTTTTATAAGGTTAAGATTTACATCCACAAAAATTTCAAATCCTTGTTTTTTAGCATGAGATACTATAGTTTTAAATTTTGCTAAGAATGTATCGCTATCTTCGTCCATAAACATAAAACAAGAGAAAATTCTTGAAAAACCATATTTTTTAGCTAAATCTATATATTTTAAATCTTCTTCAATTGGTCTTTTACCTATATATACAGATATTCCTAATTTTTTTGCAAACATCTTGATCTCCTTTAAATAAAAATTATCCCTCTATTTTTGGTAGAGGGATAAAATATTACAGACTATTTCATTTTTTGCTTATTAGCCATCATAATAAATGGAATATACATTACAATAGATAACACAAAATTAAATAATGCTAACAAAGCTGCTGCCACACTACCACCTGTAGCAATAAAAGCACCTAGTATCGGAGGAGTAGTCCAAGGAACTACTACACTTGTAGGAGGCACTATTCCCATTGCAGTTACAGTATAAGCAATTAAGGTTAAAATTACTGGATTAAGCACAAATGGTATAAAAATAAAAGGATTTAATACCACAGGCAAACCAAACATTACTGGTTCATTAATCATAAAAATACCTGGTGCTAAACCTATTTTTGCTACCGCTCTATAATCATCTCTACGAGATACCATATAAATAGCAATAATTAAGGCTAAAGTTGCACCTGCACCACCAAAATGTACGAACACATCCCAAGAAACACTAGTCCATAAGTTTGGCATAGCCATTCCTTTTTGTAAGGCATCGGCATTAGCTAATACTGCTGGTAGGTATACAGTGTTTATCACTGGTCCTACAATATTTGCACCATGTAATCCTGTGAACCAGAACAATGGAATAAATAAAGAAATAATTAAAATAGTAAATAGATTTTGCCCTAAACTCATAAAAGGAGCTTGCACTAAAGCACCAACTAAAGTTATAAGGTTATTAATTTCTAGCCCAGCAATGTGCATAGTATTTTTAGATAATACTAAAGCTACAATACCAGCTAGATACAAAACAATTGCACCAGGAATAATACTTGTAAAAGCCTTACTTACTGCCGGAGGAACACTATCTGGCATTTTTATAGTTAAATTCATTTTAATTAATTTAACATAAATTTCGGTTACCACAATTGCCACAATGATAGCAGCAAAAAGCGAGGTAACTCCTAAATCACCAACGGTAATCCAGCCCCAAGCAACTTCACCGTTAATTTCTCTTAGCTGTGGTAATTGAATTACAAAAGCAGCAAGAGAAATAACCCCTGCTAAAAGCCCGTCTTCTTCATAAGATTGTGCTAATCTATAAGCCACACTTATTACCATAAAAAGCGAGAATATGGCAAAAGTTCCCCACCAAATTATGCCATTAAGCTCAAAAAACCAAGGAATAGTATTTTGCAAACCAGCTTTCATAGAGGTGCCAAATAATTTATCTAAGGCATCCCAGATATTATTTAAAAGGACAGCAAATGCACCAACTAAAACCAAAGGCATAGCTACGGCAAAACTATCCCGTATAACTACTAAATGTCTTTGCCCGCCAATTCTAGCAGATACAGGCAAAAAGTATTTTTCCATAAATGTTAAAAATGCTTTCATGATAGTTCTCTTTATTTTTAGAGTTTTATTTTTATACTATATGTAAACTTAGTGGAAAGGTATTTTTCAACCTTCCCACCAAGTTATTAGAGATTAAAGCAATTATAAGTATTAGAAAGAAATGTAAGTTCCAATTAAAATTCTAGCTACATTTTTAGCATTGTCAGCTATACCATCTGGAGCCAAACTTGAATCTCCTCTTGTATTAAGAGTAGCATATCTGGCTTGTACAAAAGTAGAAATATTGTCAGTAAACTGATAAGTATATTGACCGTAGAAAGAATTTAAACCATTTTTATTATCTTCTAAAACAGATTCACCATCAAAGAATCTAGAATCAAATACTTGAACATAACCTAAACCAACTGTATGTTTTTCCATAAAGTTATAGGTTGCACCAACATCAAATTTATTGATTCTAGTATTCCAGTTTGCTGAATCTAAGAAATCAAAAGTATCATCATTCCAACGTCCTTCTAATACACTATGAGAGAAAGTAGTAAACAATTTAAAACCTTCGTATTTAAAAGTTACTCTTGCTAAATATTCTTCAGCTGTTCTTTCGTTTGTACCATAAAATCCACCCATATCAGTGTTGCTTTCTCCTCCAAATACATTAGGTGCAAAATCTGATGTTCCTGAGTTTATTCCCCTATAATAACCAAGATTAGCTCCAAAGTATGTTGAGTCGTAGTTTAATAGAACTTCATAAGCATAAGAAGTTGTAATACCAGCATCTACAGGATTCTGAGAGTTGTTAAAATCCCAAGCCATTCTATTTTTTTTACCGCCCAAATCATATTGAGCTAACAATTGAAAACCTTCAAATACTGGCGAGAAATATGATATTGCTCTTCCGTATTGTACTTCATGTGCTCCAAAATCTCCCATAAAATTATTCATTCCATTTGGAGTTCCATCTAACACTAAATACATGTTAGAAAATTGATTACCAGCTCTGAGTTCTCCAAAAGTAGTTTCTGTTCCTATCCAGGCTTCTCTTGCTCCAAATGGATCGTATCTATAATCCGTTGCTACTTTTTGAGCCAATCTCCACTTTACATTCTTAATCACTGCATTATCAGCTACATCATGAATACCATCTATATTTAAGGTTATGGCTGCTTCTTGTCCAAAACCTCCTCTAGCTTTATTCGTATCAAATGCTTCAGTTTGATTAGTTTTATAAAATAAATCTAATTCAGCTCCACCACTAAACTTAACTTCAGCAGAAGCAGCTGATGCTAACAACATACTTCCTGCTACTAAAGACATTACTTTTTTCTTTTTAGATAACATTTTAACAACTCCTTTTAATGATTACATCAAAATTTCCACTTAGTGGATATTAATAACTAAATAACAAAGTCTACTAGTTATCAAATTCTTTATATATTTAATAATTTTTTAAGCACTTAAACTTTTGTTTAAAATAGCCTCACCATTTAACATTCCATAATCAGCCATTTCAATTAAATACACAGTTTTATCAGAATATTTCTCACGAACTTCTTTTTCAAGATATTTAACTTGTGGCGATAATAAAATTATATCAGCTTCTTTTGCTTTTTCATTCATTTTAGCTTCAGGAAAATAACTTACTTCTACATCTAACTTTTTTTCAGTAGCTACTGTTTGCATTTTTTTAGCAATTATTGAAGAAGACATCCCTGCCGAACAAAACAAATACAATTTTTTCATTATAACAACTTCCTTATACCTTAAACAAGATTCTTACTTTATATTTAAAATATTACCATTATCTAACAAAATATGCAAATAAAAAAGCATAAGAAAACTCACATTGTTTTTATATATAACAAAAATTTAAGGAAAAAATAAGGATAGCAAATAAGAAATGGTGCGATCAAGAAGACTCGAACTTCCAAGCCAAAAAGGCACAACGACCTCAACGTTGCGTGTCTACCAATTCCACCATGATCGCAAATAGAAAAACACATAATCAGCTTAGCAAAAATTTTTAAAAAAGCAAAATATTATTTGGAAATTTTAAAAATATCACTATAATAATTATACTATAAGGTTAAATTAAAAATGAAAATTACTACACTTTGGGAAATAGCAGAGCAACCAATCCACTATCTTAAGGCTTTAGAAGCTATGGAAAGTTATGTGGATGATATAATCAACAATACTGCCCCAAATAAAATTTGGTTATTAGAGCATTTTGATGTTTATACTGGCGGAAGTTCATCTTCACCTGAGGATATTATAGCCCCTAAGGGAATTGAAATAATTAATACTAATCGTGGTGGAAAGTTTACTTATCATGGTATTGGACAAAGAATTATTTACCCGATGATTAACCTTAATGAATTTCGTGATATTAAATTATATATTGCCTCGCTTGAAAATTGGATAATAAGTACTCTGCAAGATTTTAACTTAGATGCCTTTAAAAAAGATGGCATGATTGGTATTTGGGTTTTAGATAGTGGTGTGGAAAAAAAAATCGGTGCTATAGGGGTTAGGGTAAAGAAATGGGTTGCTTATCATGGTATTGCAATCAACATAAATCCTGATATTGCTAAGTTTTCGGGAATAGTACCTTGTGGTATTAGTAATTTTGGTGTAACCTCTTTACAGAAATTGAAAAAAGATGTATCATTCAAGAACTTTGATATATCGTTAAAAAATAATTTTAATAAGGTATTTAATTAAAATGGATAAACCTTTAATAAGTAAGGAAAAAGTAGTTTATAATCATATGGAAGAAGAAGCTGATTCAACCGCAAAAAAAGAAAAAAAATATCCGGTAATTTTAGAAATTATCCCTATATTCTTGTTTTTTGCTTTAAGTAAATATTACGATATTTTTATCGCCACTGGTAGCCTTATGATTACAAGTTTTGCTAATCTTATTGTGGGGTACTTATATACTAAATCTTTTCATGCCATTTCTGTAATTACTACAGCTTTAGCGGTAATTTTTGGATCGCTTACTTTGCTTTTAGGTAATGAAAACTTTATTAAGTTTAAAGTTACCCTTATGAATGTAATTTTTGCAACTGTTTTAATATCTGGTTATTTCTTTAAAAGAAATTTTCTTAAACTTATTTTTAGAACTCAAATAGATTTAACCGATAAAGGTTGGCAAAGATTAAATTTATATTGGATATTCTTCTTTTTAGGATTAGCAACTTTAAATGAAATTATTTGGCGACATTTTTCTACCGACCTTTGGGTAGATTTTAAAGCATTTGGAATATTTGGCTTAACATTTTTATTTATGGTAATTCAATATCCTTTGGTGAAGAAGTATTTAATTTCAAAAAATTTAAATCCTCATGAGGATGAAAATAAGGGATCGTAAACACATGGAAAATAATGACAATAAAGCAGAATGCTGTTATGTTTCAAAAACTATTTCGCTAATTGGCGGAAAGTGGAAACCAGTAGTATTATGGTATTTGTATCAAAATAAAGTTTTAAGATACAGTGATTTACAAAAATTTATTCCCTCTATTACCCCTAAAATGCTTTCACAAGTATTGAAAGATTTAATTTCTGATGGATTAGCTTCTAAAAAGATTTATACCCAAATTCCTCCTAAAGTAGAATATTCTTTAACTCCAAGTGGAGAATCTCTAATGCCTATTTTAGATGAAATGTATAAATGGGGCGAAAAAAATAAAACTATTATCTGTAAAAGTAAGCTAGAAGCTCAAGAAACTCAACAATAGTTAATATAAGCTATTTAAACAAAGAAAAAGGTATAAAGAATATTTATACCTTTTTTATGCCCTACTATATTAGGATTTATAAATTTATAAAATTTAAAGAGGATATTTAACAATAACTAAATATCCTCTAGATAAAAATCTTACGGAAGAATTTTGCCAGTAGCTTTTAATATATCGTACCATTCATGAGCTTCTAGGTTAATATCCACTCCCTTAGCCATTGAAGAAATTCTATCTTTATTATTACTACCAATAACAATAACACCTTTTGCAGGATGTTTTAACAACCAAGATGTAGCTATCGCCTCTATGGTAGCATTATACTTAGTAGCATATTTTTTAAGGCAATCTAAAATATTACCCTCTTTAAAAATTTCTCCACGAGCATAAGGCGACCAAAACATTGGCTGATAGCCATTTTCTATTGCTAAATCTAGACTACCATCATCTAAAGGTGATAGTTGTTTAAGTGAAAACTCTATTTGATTAGTAGATATTGGTATATCTAAATATTTTTGCAACATTCTAATGGTAGAGGTTGGAAAATTAGAAACTCCCACTGCTTTAATTAAGCCTTTATCGTAATATTCTTTTAAAACTTTAGCGGTTTCTACAGGGTTTAATAAATAATCTAACCTATGCAGTAGGTATAAATCTATATATGGAGTTTGCAATTTATTAAGCGATCGTTCAATTTCGCTTTTTAAGTAGTTGTAAGAACTATCATAGTGATGCCCTTGAATGTGTTTATAATCTGGATGATTATTAAAAATATTACCTTTGGTAACAACCTGGTAAGAAGCTCTATCAAAACCAACATCTGCTAAAGCCTTACCTAAAATTTCTTCGTTATTGTAATTGCCGTAAATGTCTGAGGTATCTATCACAAGAATCTTATTATTAAAAACCGATTCTATGTGTTGGGCTTTATTTTTAGGATTATCTAACCCGTTGGTTAGCTTCCAATTTCCCCAAGCTAATCGGCTAAAGAACTTAAAATTATTACTCATTTTATTTCTCCATTGTTTGAATACTCGTTAAATTATAGCATTTTTTGTTAGAATAAGATACTTAGTTGATAAAAAATCTAAGAAGATTCTCAAAGATATATAGAAGGGAGGAGAAGAATAAATTAGGAGTGGGAGGAGGTGAGTTGTTGGAAAGTGAAAGTAGTAGGGTTAAGCAAGAGATAATCATCAGCAG
>JAIRQL010000086.1 GCA_031256515.1 Alphaproteobacteria bacterium | reverse complement strand
TCGACGGTTCGAGCCCGTTCACTCCCGCCACTAAATAAAATTTCTAGTTAGTGTATCTTAATACCTGTTATTAATTTAAGTAATTTTTATATCCTTAAAATTCATAATCTGATATAATTTATTTTTATATGATTCTACCTTTTGTTAATTTATATTATATTAGTTTTATAAATATGTGTCTTACTAATGTATAATAATGATTTTTAAAGATATTTTTTTGATGTATAAGTAAGAGTTAATCATAATGAATATAATAGAAACAATTTTTTGTAGTGTTGCTGCGGGTCTTATTGTTAATCTTGTTCTTTATCTTATTAAAAAATATTCCTCAAAGGAAAAACAAAGTAATACTGCTACTACTGAGAAAAGTGATACGAAATCAAATTATTCTCCTCTTCCTAAGTATGAAACTTATATGGGAATAAAAACTCAAAAAAAAGAAAAAATAGTAAATGGGAAAATTGTTTTTATTGTGGCTGTTATTGTTTTTCTTTCTTATGTTGGTTTATCAAAGCAAAAACAAAGTGATGTTAAAGTAGATACGAAACCAATTTCTGTTCCTAAAGATATAGTAGATATAATTAATCCTGTAGAAGAATCTCAAGAAAGTAAAGAAATAGAAGATTCTAAAAATCAAGATTCTAGTGAGAAAGATACTCCTTTACAAGGTAAACAAAGAGAATCTGGTAATGTTGAGGTTCCTAGTGATCAGGGTTCAATGTTCCTATCTCCGCCTAATAACCCTAGATCAAAAATTAGTACTGAAATATTAGATGATGCTTTGTTCTTTAATTTTAATGATAATGCTCCTTTCTTAAATCAAGAAAGTGCTCAGATGGCAACAGAAACAATAAAAAACAATATTAAAAAATTCAGTGGATATAATATTATATTAGAAACTAAGGTTACTGATTTTGCGGTATCAGGAGCTGAAGCTCAAAGAATTGCTGTTGAAAGATTATTAATTTTCCGCTCTCTTTTAATTAATGCTGGAGTTTCTCCTTCATTGATTAGGTTTAAATCTATAGAGAGTCAGTCAGACGATTCTGCTACGGATAGCGGTCAAAAAAACCATGGCTGGATTGCGATAAAGAAAAATGGGTTAATATAGTTTATTATTAATTTTATTACCATTGGTTGTTTCTAAAAAGATGTAGCCAGCGAAATTTGGTAGCAAAATAGAAAAACCAGTGATAATAATTTTCTTCAAAAAATATGACTGATAAAAGAGTTTGTGATATTTTCAACCCAATATAATAGAGCAATTATTATATTGATAGTTGATAGGAGTTGATTATAGCTTTATAGCATCACTAATTACAGTAGTAGAACTTTGATTTTAGCTTTTTTAATATGGTATAATATTAAAAATGATAGGAAAAGATATAAATATTAAGTATAATTTAATGTAAAAAAGATAGTATATTATAGGTTTATTATAAGGCTACAAATATGAGTGAAGAAATTTTCAGTAATGTATCAGATATTCCAAATTTAGCTATTATACTATTATTTGCATCGGCAATAGGTTATATGGGATATTGGTTAGTTTATAATATGTATAGATTTGATACTAAAGGTCAAGTATATAGAATTAATATATTTATGTTACCATCTTTATTGATTATGTATGATAACTTTAATCTACGAGTAGTAATTTTATCATTTATTATTACTATTATCATTGCTTGGATATGGAAACTATTAGGTAAGTATATTATAAAAATATTTGTTATAATATTTATAGGAAAAACATACTATGATGGTATAAATGCTCATTCAGAATTATCTACAAAAATTGCTAGTAAAAATATTCTTAGTTTAATAATCTTTTTTAATGAGCAAGGAGAAATAGATAATCAGAAACGGTCAATTGATGGTATAAATAGATGGTATTTTCAATCACAGCTAAATTCAGATTTTAAGATAGACGAACAAGGTAATATAGTTGTTACTGAGTATGGAATACCATATGATTATGTACTACAAGGAAATAAACATGTTAATAAAAATGGTAGAAAAATAACATACATCTCTGCGAGTAATATTAAATATATTTCTATATATGAGAGAGAGCCGTCTGATAAAAAATTCAAATTCATAAATAAAGTATTGAATCTTATAAGTAAATTAAAAAGATTATGATGTAGTAATAGATTCTAAATAAAAGTAAAATTAAAGATATTAAAAAAGGCTAGTAGATTAATATCAATTCTACTAGCCTTTTATTATCAAAAAGTTGAAGCTCTACAAATTACCCCAGCATAGCTTTAATATCATTAAAGATTTTCTTAGTGCTAGACAGTTTAGTTAGTCCTGTATCTTTATCTATAATAGAGGTATAGATATGGGGCATACATTTTTTAACACCAGCATTTAGGGCAGTTTCTACAATTTGCATAAGGTTATTTTCATCAATTCCGCCAGTAGGTTCTATTAATTCCATACCCATGCTTGCAGCAGTTTTTGCGATATATTTAAACTCATCAATATGTTCTAATCCTTTCATTGGAAAGAACTTTATAGAATGTCCGCCCATATCTAAAATTAAAGCAATCGCACTTTCTACATCAATTATACCATCATTTTGTTTAGAGCTTAAAATCCCTGTAGATACTTTTACTTTACCCACAGTTCCAGTAGGGCTAACTAAAGCATTAACAAG
>JAIRQL010000046.1 GCA_031256515.1 Alphaproteobacteria bacterium | reverse complement strand
TTATCTAAACTAATTATAAACAAAAAGGGAAAAGAATAACAACAAGGGCTATCTTAAAGATGGCACTTCTATAGCTTTTAATATTAACATATCTTATTTATTAATATTTATTTTATATCAAGCTATAGGTTAATACTTATTTATTTGTTTTTATAAAATATAAGCCTTTGATGGTTCTCCATTTTTTATTGCTTTTTTACTTTATTGTTTTATTAAGATTAAATAGATTAAAAACATATATTGTACTTAATATACATTAAATATACACTAAAAGCATATGCTTGTCAAGAAAAATATAAAACAGATGCGGAGTGGTGAGTAGAGTAGAGTGTTAGAGGAAATATTAATGATAAGAGAAATAAATATAGAAGAAAAGGTAGTAAATGGCAGGTATAGATTAGAAAGATTAGGTATAAAAGTAGTGAGTAGATCAGAATAGAGTATAAGAAAACACTTTTAATATCAGCGATAAATCGCAATTTAATTAAAAGTATTTTCTTATACTCTACTTAGAGGTAGGGAGGATGAAAGTAATAAAAAAGATTCTTGCTTCCTTAAGCTAGTTTTCTTAATCTATTAATAAGTTTTTCATTGCCAGCTAAGGATGGATTACTTATTGCCAAAGAGTAGGCACTTCTTCCTAATTCTTTTCTACTAGCTTTTGCCCCATGATTAAGGAGAGACTCAATTACTTTTGGATTAGTATTAATTTTAGCAGCAATAATAATTGGAGTAGAGCCGTCTTTATTTTTATAATTAACATCTGCTCCAGCTTTAATTAAAGCCTCAATAATTTCTTCATCAGAGCTTGAACCTGCCGCAACACTCAATGTAGATGTGCCAAGATTAGTAGTAAGATTAACATCAGCACCTAGTTTTATAAGCTCTTTTACAAAAGGGGTAGAATTACCACCAGCAAGGATAGCTTTCATTAAAGGAGTATAACCACTGCTATCTTTAGCATTAATATCAACACCACCTTGTTTTAGTATTCTAGCTACTTCTGGCTTACCGTTAAATATAGCTGCAACGGTAAAAGCATTTTGCCCTTTGTTATCGGCTGCTTTAACATTAGCACCGCTACTAAGCATTTGCTGAATTTCTGAGGTTTTACCAAATCTGATTTTATTAAGGAAATCTTCGTCAGAGATTTCTAAAAGAGTATAAACATTTCCTTCTTTTTTATCGTAAGATTTAAGCGGTTGATCTTTTTGAGTTAAAACATACAAAGTAAATAGTAAAATAACAATTATTATACTAACAAAAATTAATTTTCTAATTTCAACTTTATGCTGAGAATCAGAATTTCCAGTTTGCTTATTACTCATAGGTTAAACATCACTTTTTTTTTGAATTAATTCAATTTTATAACCATTTGGATCTTCTATAAAAGCAATTACCGAACCACCAAATTTCATTTGTCCTGGCTCTCTGGTAATTTTAACACCTTTTTCTTTAAGAGTATTGCAAGTTGCATAAATATCAGATACTCCAAGTGCAATATGTCCAAAAGCATTACCTAAATCGTAAGAATGAGTGTCCCAGTTGTAGGTAAGTTCTATCATAGGAGTGTTTTTATCTTCACCATATCCTAAAAATACAAGTGTAAATTTACCATCAGGATATTCAGTATTTTTAATAACATTCATCCCTAGTAAATCTCGGTAAAAAGTTAAAGACTCTTCTAAATTATTAACTCTTATCATTGTATGTAAAAATGAAAAATCCATTAGAGAAGCTCCTTTAGTTTAAAATACTTATTATAATTTCAGCTGCTTTTTTTGAAGGTATAAACTCATTATAACCTAAATTTTTTAAAATGCTAAGAACTTTTGCATGATTATCATTAGTTTTTAGATCGTTTAAAGTTTTAATGCTAGCTTTAGTTAAGTTATCTGCTGTACATTTTTCTTGAATAAATTCTTTAATAATTTCTTCTTGCGAGATAATATTAATAATGCTGGCATATTTAATTTTAATTAGTAGTCCTGCAAGTTTAGAAGTTAAATAGTTTACCCTATATGCAACAATACACGGCAAATTCGCTAAAGATAGCTCTAAAGTAGCCGTACCACTAGCTACAATACACATAGAAGCTAACTTAAAGCTATCGTATTTATCTTGAGTTTCGGTAATAATTAAGGCATTAAGGTCTTGATTATGTTTTTGAATATATGGAATTAAATTAGTAAGTGTAGGAATAATAAACTCCATATCTTCGTATTTGTTTTTAAGATTAATTGCAGTTTCTAAAAAAGTTGGTAATAAACGAGAAACCTCCGACATTCTACTGCCAGGCATTAAAAGAATATATCTTTTATTAGGGTTAAGATTGTATTTTTTAATGAGGTTTTCTTTATTACCTAAATCTGCTCCAGATTCCACAATAGGATGCCCAACAGCATAGGTTTTAAGTCCATGTTTTTCAAAGTAGGGGATTTCAAAATCAAACAAGCATAATAGATAATCATAAAGTTTGGCTAGTTTCTCTGCCCGTTTTGGTTTCCAAGCCCAAACCGAAGGAGCTACATAATGTACGAATTTTGTATTTTGAAATTTTAAGTTGTCGTCCCTTTGTTTTTTTAAACTTTTTACAACTCTACCATTGAAACCTAAAGAATCTATAGTAATTACCATATCAGGATTAAAATCTTCTATATCTTTAATAGTTGTTTTAATAAGTTTTTTAAGACTGAAAATTTTAGCGATAACCTCTATAAAACCCATAATTGCAATTTGAGAAATAGGAAAAAGCGACTTAGTATTAGTATCCTCTAATTCTTTTTCCATTAAAGAGCCACCAACAAACTTAAAGGTAATATCTTTATTTTGCAACCTTAATTGAGAAATTAGTTTTGAACCAATAAAATCTCCAGATGGTTCACCTGCTATAATATAAACTTTTTTAGTCATTATTTTTTCTCTCTGGAAGTTCTATAGAAACAATACTTGAGGCAAAAATCCCCTCACCACGACCAATAGTGCCAAGTTTTTCCATCGTAGTAGCCTTAATGTTAATCCTATTTATAGAAATATTTAGGGTTGTGGCTAAGAACTCTTTCATAGCTTGTTTATATTTAGATATTTTAGGAGCTTCGGCTAAAATTGTAATATCTATATTTATAATTCTTCCACTCATTTTTAAAACTTGCTGCTTAGCAAACTCTAAAAATATTTTAGAGGGCTGATTTTTCCATTTTTCTTCACTTGGGGGAAAGTAATCACCAATATCACCAAGAGCTAAACCACCAAGTATAGCATCCACAAGGGAATGTAAAACCACATCGCCGTCAGAATGGGCTTTTAAGCCCTTATTATGAGGGATTTTAACTCCACATAAGTATAAATCTTTTTTAATGTTCTCATTTTCAAATTGATGAATATCTTGCCCCATCCCAACACAGGTTTCGTAATTTTGCATTTTTTTTAATATTTCTAAATCTTGTTGATAAGTTATTTTATTAGCTAAAGGGCTACCTTTAATAATTTTTACCGAATAACCATTTTTAAGATAGTATGAGCTATCATCAGTTAAAATGCAATCTTGGAATTTTTCGTAAGATTCAAGAATTTCTTTATAAATAAAACCTTGCGGTGTTTGCACTGTAAAAAGATTTTCTCTATTAATTTCATTAACTACTAAATTATTAGTAGCACTTTTTATAGTATCAACAATGGGTAGAGCAGGGATAACCCCAAATTTAGACTCAATATTAGTAATAATGTTGTTTATTAGCTCACTTGGAGTAAATACTCTAGCACAATCATGAATTAAAACTTTTTGGGGAGCTATATTTTTTAAAGATTGCAAAGCATTGAGGACAGAATAACATCTTTCTTTGCCTCCCAAAACAAAGGGTAAAAGTTTAGAGTTCTCAATATTTTTTATTAAATCTTGATATATATTTACATGAAACTCAGAAATAACTGGTAGAATATAATCTATATTAGAGTTTGGTAGGTTAGATAATAGAGCTTCTTCAAATATAGTTTTACCATTAATATTTACATATTGTTTAGGAGTTTCTGTAGAAAATCTAGTTGATTTTCCCGCTGCTAATAAAATTAATACTGTAGAATTTTCTTTCATTATGATATATAATTCAGTTTACTATAAAATAAATTATACACATTATAAATGAGTGATACAAACTTTAATTATACACCGATAAAACCTATTAACATAGGCAAGGTAATCGTAGATACTCCGGTATTTTTATGTCCTTTAGCAGGAATTACCGATTTTCCTTATCGCTATATGGTAGACTCCTTTGGATCTAACATGATGTATAGCGAAATGATTTCTTCTATTGCTATGACTAAAAATTCTAATAAAACCTTTAGAATGACTAACCTCCAAAAAGATACCGCCGAAAATGTAGGAATTCAACTAGCTGGTTCTAATATAGAAACTATGGTTTTAGCTGCAAAAATGGCTCAAGATTATGGAGCAAAAATTATTGATATTAATATGGGTTGTCCTGCTAAAAAAGTTGTTAATGGTATTGCAGGGGCAGCTTTAATGAAAGAAGAGGCTTTAGCAGGTAAATTAATGGAGGCAATCGTTAAAGCAGTTGCCATACCTATTACCATGAAAATGCGATTGGGGTGGGATTTTGAAAGCCTTAATGCTCCTGTTCTAGCAAAAATTGCAGAGAATTCAGGAATATCTTTATTAACCGTGCATGGCAGAACCAGAAGCCAATTTTATAGTGGTGAAGCAAACTGGAAGGCTGTTGCTGAGGTTAAAAAGATGGTAAAAATTCCTGTAATTGTTAATGGTGATATTAAAACTCCCCAAGATGCTAAATTAGCTCTTTTTGATTCTAATGCTGATGGGGTAATGATAGGCAGAGGAAGTTAT
>JAIRQL010000002.1 GCA_031256515.1 Alphaproteobacteria bacterium | reverse complement strand
TATTTGTATTATTTACATATTTTTTTTATATGTTCCTATACTTTTCTGTTTACTGTTTCTTTTATTCTTATACTTTTTTATAATTAAAATTATTTATTTGTTTTCTTTTAATTATATTATTATATATACACATATTGTATAATATTATTCTTCAATTGTCAAGATAAAAAGAGAATGGAATATAAAAATATATCTTTAATTGAATTAATTTGACAA
This sequence comes from Alphaproteobacteria bacterium, assembly GCA_031256515.1. Taxonomy (GTDB): domain Bacteria; phylum Pseudomonadota; class Alphaproteobacteria; order WRAU01; family Hepatincolaceae; genus WRAU01. The sequence goes on along the minus strand of JAIRQL010000002.1, from coordinate 8,390 downwards.
TAAATTGTGCTTGAGGAATAATATAGATGGGTATCACAGCCCATTATATAGGAAAAAAAGACTCAACCTATTTTTTTATGGCTCTTTTCTTGTATGCTTGTTATGAAACTTTTAATCGCTTCGGAATCTGTTGCTAACTTTTATGGGTCTTTATTATTAAAAATAGATTTACTTTATGCAAACTTAGGTGAACCCATTCCTTTAGATATAAAATTATTTCTAGATAAACATAATTATAAAATAACTGATGATATAGCAACTATCAATAATATTGATTTTCTTTAGTGGCTTTTGTTATATCTGTAATAGTCTTATTTTCATTGTAAGCATACTTATATTTTATTGTCATCTTTCATACTTTTTACTTTTGCTTATTCTTTCATCTATTATATCTCTCCTCCTTTTACTTTTATAAGTATCTTTAGTATAATAATCTGCTACTATGTAATAATTGTTATAGTTATTAATTTCATTATCATTAATTAAAATAAACAAGTAATACTTTGAATACTCTTGGGTAGAGTAGGCAGATACTGATGTTCTTGTAGCATAAACTCTCATTGATGTTTGCTGATTATCATCTTTATCAAGAATAGTAAAATAGTTATATCCATTATTATAAGCAAATTCTGCTATATATGTACGACAGGTTTGGTCAACATATTTTTTGCTACCAAATTCATCACCAGTACAATCAATAGAAAATACTTTGTCTTTATAAGAGGTATCTAACCCTAATTCGTTTGGTCTTTGCGGTTGTATATTATAAGATACACAGCCACTTATAAAAAATAATAATAGAACTGCTAGAAATTTATAGGATTTTAATAACATAAAAAGCTCAAATGTGTTGCTAAATTCGTAACTAAAAAAAAATAAGCAAATGGACGGTCGCTACATCGTCGCTGCAATCGGAATGTGCCTTTAAACATACTCGGCAGGGTTAGCTTGCTCATTTGCTTATTAAAAAGTAAACACCTTAACTATTTTAATAATAATCTTGGTGTTTAGCAAGAAATTTAGTTAAAAAAGTGAGGTTGCCAAAACTCAAAATCACCATCTCTTACAACAACAGGAATTCGTCCTACTATGTTTCTTGAGTATTTTTCTTGGTACATAGACTCATTAAACTCATGTAATTTCATAATTTCTGGTATTACAGATTTGTCATTAATTAAGATTAAATAACAACTATATCTTAAACATATATCTGTCATAACGATATGCACAGATTCTATTGCTTTATCTCTACTTACCTTTCCTTCTTTTACAAGATTCCAGACATCTGGAGTAATTCGTAATATATTATTCTCAAAATATCCTACAAAAATACCTGCTGATTGCTGAACAGCTTCTTTTGTGGCTTTCCCATCATAAAAAACATAAAAATACATCTTTTTTTGACTAGGATAATCATAATTTTGATATGATATTAGTTCCATTTGGCTAGATTCAGGAAAAGCAGGAAAAAAATATATAACTAATCCTATTACAAATACCCAAGAAATCCAAGATAAAACTTTATTTTCTTTTTTCATTTTCTTCCCTTGTTATACAAAAGAGGTAGATAACATTAGAGCTATCTACCTCAATAATTAATTGCTATCTTTAGATTATACCACTTCGTAAATCTTAGGGAAAGAAAAACAATTTGGCGATATTGGTGGTAGAATGCAGGATTATACCACTTCGTAAATCTTAGGGAAAGAAAAACAGGATAAACTGCATAAATTCCGCATTATATTCTTTTGAAATCCTTAAGAGAAATAAAATAAATTTCGCTCTTTACTCATCTCTAGCTAGAAATTTAATCTAAAAAAATTGGCTATATTTAAAGATATAGCCAATCATTAGTATTTATTTATAGTATCTAACATTCTCAGATTGCAGGGCTTCTTTATATGAATTTATGGTATCTTCATAATTTTTTATGAGGATAGTATCTTGAGTTTGCGACTTAAGGTCTTCGTAATGTTGAATTTTATTATTTATATCAGTTTTATCAATTTTAGATAAATCTATAATAGGATGTTCTGTTGCTACTACTAGTTCATCGTTTTCTAGTTTAAATCTACCGCCAAAAACAAAATAACGGGCAGATACTGTAGAACCATTAAAAATATAGATAATTCCAGCTTTTAACAAGTAAACAAAAACTCTTTCCCCAGCAGTAATTCCAATATCGCCAAAATATCCTGGTAAAACTACCATATCTACATCTTGATCTAACAATTTACCTTTATTAGATACAATTTTTAATTTTAAACCTGACATTAACTTTTACCTATTTATTTTATATCTAACTGAATCATATTCAATACACCTTTTAGATTATATGGTGTATTGAATATATTTTAACAATCAAATTAAGCAGCAAGTTTTTTTGCTTTTTCTCTAGCATCAGCTATATTTCCAACCATAAAGAATGCTTCTTCAGGTATATCATCAACTTTACCTTCACAGATTTCTTTAAAGCCACTGATAGTATCTTCTATGCTTACAAGTACACCTGGCATACCTGTAAATACTTCTGCCACATGGAAAGGTTGCGAGAAGAATCTTTGGATTTTTCTTGCTCTTGATACGGTTAATTTATCTTCGTCTGATAATTCGTCCATACCCAAGATAGCAATAATATCTTGTAAGTCTTTATATTTTTGTAATATTCTTTGTACTTGTAAAGCTACATCGTAATGTTCTTCACCAACAATTTTAGGGTCAAGAATTCTTGAACTTGAAACTAGTGGGTCAACCGCTGGATAAATACCAAGTGCAGCAATTTCACGAGATAACGAAGTAGTTGCATCTAAGTGAGTAAAAGAAGTTGCTGGAGCTGGATCGGTTAAATCGTCCGCTGGCACATAAATTGCTTGCACTGAGGTAATAGAACCTTTTACTGTTGAGGTAATTCTTTCTTGTAGTGTACCCATTTCACTAGCTAATGTAGGCTGATAACCCACCGCTGACGGAATACGACCTAATAATGCTGATACTTCAGAGCCTGCTTGAGTAAACCTAAAGATGTTATCTATGAATAATAACACATCTTTACCTTCTTCATCTCTGAAATGTTCGGCAACGGTTAAGCCTGTTAAAGCAACTCTTGCTCTTGCTCCTGGTGATTCATTCATTTGACCGAAGATTAAAGCACAACGAGATTTAGTCCAATCGCCCATAGCATTAACACCAGACTCAATCATTTCATGATAAAGGTCGTTTCCTTCCCTTGTTCTTTCACCAACACCAGTAAACACTGAATAACCACTGTAGGCTTTAGCGATATTATTAATTAATTCCATAATTACCACTGTTTTACCCACACCAGCACCACCGAATAAACCGATTTTACCGCCTTTAAGGTAAGGAAGCATTAAGTCAATAACTTTAATACCGGTATATAAAACTTCGGCTTTCGTAGATTGATCTATAAATTCTGGGGCATCTTTATGAATAGGAGCCTTTTTAGCAGTTTTAATTTCGCCTTGTCCGTCTACAGGGTTTCCAAGCACATTCATAATTCTGCCTAGCACTTCGTTTCCTACTGGCACCATAATTGGGCTACCTGTATTTACTACAGTATCTCCTCTTACTAAACCATCTGTAGATTCCATAGCAATAGTTCTTACTCTACCATCTCCTAAATGTAGAATAACTTCTAGTACTACTGTCATATCCGTTTTAATAACTTCTAAGGCATTATCAATTGCGGGTAGATTTTTAGAATCTAAGAAATCAACATCAACAATTGGACCCATGATTTGAGCAATTTTTCCTTTTTGCGGTTCTGTCATAAAAAATCTCCAACTTTTATTTGGTAATATTATTTATTAATTTCTTTTTATAGTGCTTCGGCACCAGAAATTATTTCTATTAACTCTTTAGTAATTAAACCTTGTCTTGTTCTATTATACTCTAAATTAAGAAGTCTTTTTAATTCTTTAGAGTTATCAAAAGCATTAGACATTGCATTTAAACGGCTAGCATGTTCTGATACTGCCGCATGTGTAATTTTATCAAAAATGTTAGTTGCGATATATTGCTTTAATAGATCGTACACTAAATCGCTAAAGTTTTTATCATCGGTTACAATATTCTTAGCGATACTTTCCTTAGCTTTATCTACATCTTTTGGATTTTCTTGCAAAATAGGAAAAACTGTTTCAACTAAAACTTCTTGCAACATGATATTTACACTTTTAGTATAAACAAATTGCACTCTATCAATTTCGGCATTAGCAATTAGCGAAGAGATATAATCGGTAGCTTTAATGATACCTTCATTAATATTTTGCTTAATATCAGAACTAATATATAAATCTAACACATTATCTTTATTTAGTTTATTAGAGAAAAGTAATGATTTTGCTCCAATTGGTAAAACTAAATAACTACCATTAGCTTTATTTGCAACACGATGTGAGAATGCTTTAAAAACATTGCTGTTATAAGATCCGCATAATCCTCTATCAGAGCTTACTATAATATAAAGTGTTTTTTTATATTCAGCTTCTTCTTTAGGATTAAACATATTTTTAACAAATTCAACATTAGAAGCAACTTCTCTTTTTTGTAAAGAAAGCATGGTTTCTAAAATATCTTTAGAAGCACTAAGGTATTCATCATTAGAACTACGAAAAGATTTTGCCGCTGCTAGTCTTGATGTAGAAATAGCTTTCATAGATTGAGCTGTTTTTTCAATCACACTAACATTAGCAATTCTTTTTTTTATATCTCTTAAACTACTCATTTTTTATCTTTTATAAGTTTTTTAAATATTTTTCAGTAAAGTCTTTTAAAAACTCAGTTGTGGTTTTCATATCTTCACTTGAGAAATCTTTAGTTTCCTCAATATTACTTAAAACACTAGGAATAGTTCTCATAGCTTCATCTATCATGTTCGCTTCGTAATCTTTAATTCTATTTACAGGAACTTTATCTAAATGACCTTTTCCTACTGCAAATAAACTTAATACTTCATGCGATAAAATCATAGGAACATATTGATCTTGCTTTAATACTTCTGTCCATCTTCTACCTCTTTCTAGAAGTCTTTTAGTAGAGGCATCTAAGTCTGAAGCAAATTGCGAGAACTTCACAACTTCCCTATACTGAGCTAATTCTAATTTAATTGGACCAGTAACTTTTTTAATCGCTTTAGTTTGTGCAGCACCACCTACCCTACTAACAGAGTTACCAATATTCACCGCAGGTCTTACACCTTGGAAGAATAAATCGGTTTCTAAGAATATCTGTCCGTCGGTGATAGAAATCACATTGGTTGGGATATATGCAGAAATATCATTCGCTTGAGTTTCAATAACTGGAATCGCAGTTAAAGAACCACCACCTTTTTCATCACTCATTTGTGATGCTCTTTCTAATAAACGGGAATGTAAGTAGAACACATCACCTGGATATGCTTCACGTCCTGGAGGTCTTCTTAATAATAAACTCACCTGTCTGTAAGCTACGGCTTGTTTAGATAAATCGTCGTAGAAAATAACCGCATGCATGCCGTTATCTCTAAAGTATTCGGCGATAGCACAACCTACATAAGGTGCCATATATTGTACAGTTGCAGGATCACTAGCAGTAGCCGAAACCACACAAGTATAATCCATAGCTCCTTTTTCTTCTAAAGCCTGAACCATTTGTACGACAGTTGATCTTTTTTGACCCACTGCTACATAAACACAGTACATTTTTTCGTCTTCTGTTTTAGCAGCATCGTTAATTTTTTTCTGGTTGATAATTGAATCTAGAATCAAAGCACTTTTACCGGTTTGTCTATCACCAATTATTAATTCTCTTTGTCCCCGTCCGATAGGAATTAAAGCATCTATAACTTTTATCCCTGTTTGAAAAGGTTTATTTACTGATTTTCTATCAATAATTCCTGGAGAGTTAATTTCCACATGTTTTAATACATCGGCTACCAGCTCACCTTTACCATCTATAGGATTACCAAGACCATCTAGCACTCTGCCTAAAATACCTTTACCAGTTTTAACTTCTAGTGGTTTGTGTAATCTTTTTACAGTATGACCGCTTTCAATGTTAGAATCATTACCTAAAATAATAACCCCAACATTATCTTCTTCAAGGTTAAAACAAATTCCTTTAGTTCCGTCTTGGAATTCTACAGTTTCACCAACCGCAGCATTTTCAAGACCATAAACTTTAGAAACACCATCACCAACGGATAAAACAACCCCTGATTCACTTAAATCAGCCCCGAAATCTATTTTTTCAAGTTGATTTTTTATAACATCAATAAGTTGATCTTTACTTTGACTCATTATATAGTTCCCCTTACATTATTCTCAATCTTCTTAATTTTAGAAGCCAAACTATCATCAATAACTTGATTCTTTAAATGTATTACTAAACCACCTAAAATAGCAGGATCTATTTTTTTCTCTAAAAAGAATTTATCGCCATGCGATTTTGTGATAATTTCTTTAATTTTTTGTTCTTGCGATTCGCTTAATGGAATCACACTACTGATAGATACTTTAAAGTATCCTTTGTAGGTTAAAAACAAAGAATCCCAAGATTCTACTAGGTGTCTTAATATGGTAATTTTTTTTGAAATTAATAAAAGCAAGACAAAGTTAGAAACCAGCTTGCTTATATTTAATTCTTTTAAAATATTTTTGATTATTTCAGTTTGTTTAGCATTAGATGTTACCAGAAATTTTTTACCAACTTCTTTATATTCTTCTGCATCTTTTTTTGAAGAATAGATAGTTGCAAAAACTTTACTCATAACCTGCATATCAGTATTTACCTGATCTAAGAGGTTTTGACCTTTAGCTAAATCTAAAAGGGCAGTGCTGTATTTTTTAAGATCTCTTTCTAACTCTAGGTTTATCATTCAGCTCACCTTATTTCTCAACTTTTATAAGTTTACACCATTTATTTTGCTATTTCAAATATTTTTAATAAAAACTAATCGGGTCAACATCTATTTGAATTTTTATAGAAGATACTCCTTGTAAATCAAGCAACCATTTCCTTGCAATACTTTGAATATTAACCGATAGTGAAGATTTAATTAAAAATCGCTTGCGAAAAAAACCTCGCAGTAAAAAGATTGGAGCATTAGCAGGACCTAGTATTTCAAACTTTTCACCTTTAGGTTGTAAAGTTTCTAACTGTTTACAAAACCCTTCTAATTCTTGCTGATTTTTAGAGGAAACAATTACCGCAATTAGCTTACCAAACGGTGGAAATTCTAGACTTTTTCGTAAATCATTTTCTTTTTGAATAAATAAATCGTAATCTTTTTTTATGAGTGATTCTATCAAAGCATTTTTAACATCATAACTTTGGAGCATAACCTCACCAGCTAGCTTATCTCTACCTGCCCTACCTGCCACTTGGTAAAGAATCTGCCAAGTTTTTTCAGAAGATTTTAAATCTAAACTGTAAGAGAAATCGGCATCCACAATGCCAACAAAAGTTAATAAAGGAAAGTTATAACCTTTAGAAATAATTTGTGTACCAATTAAAATATCGTACTCATAATTATTAATTTGCTTAACCATTTCCATAGCTTTTTTATGAGAATTAATAGTATCACTAGAAAGAATCACGATTCTTTTATCGGGATAATATTCTTTCACTTCATCAAAGATTCGCTCAACTCCTGCTCCCATAGAAATTAAGGTGTCTTCTTCTTTACAGGTAGAACAAATATTACTAATTTTTTTTGAAAATCCGCAAAAATGGCAAGATAACAGTTTTTTAGAACGATGCTCCACCAAAGAAACCGAACAATTAGGGCAGGTTTCTTTTTCACCGCAAGACCTACAATAAAGAGCTGAAGCATAACCTCTTTTATTAACAAATAACAAGGCTTGTTCTTTTTTAGCTAAAGTTTTGGTGATTTTATCTAGCATTACCTCAGATAAATATTTATCTTTTTTAACTCCCGATTCTTTCATATCTACCACAGTAATATCGGGCATTACCATTTGGTTGTATCTTTTTTGTAGTTTAAATAAAGAGTATTTTTTTATATTCACATTATTTAATGTTTCTAAAGAAGGAGTAGCCGAACATAGCAATATGGGAATATTATGTAATTTTGCCCGCACTACTGCCATATCACGAGCATTGTAAATAACCCCCTCTTCTTGCTTGTAAGAAGAATCATGCTCTTCATCTACAATAATTAACCCAAGATTATTAAAAGGTAAAAATAAGGCAGACCTTGCCCCGATAATTACTTTTAAATTACCATTACCAGCTGCCACAAAGGTATCTTTTTTATGTTTTTTATAAATACTAGAATGCCACCTCTATGGATCTACTGTGTATTTTTGTGAGAATATTTCTACAATTTTTTTACTTTAGCCAATTTTTGGCAAAATATACAATACCTG
>JAIRQL010000095.1 GCA_031256515.1 Alphaproteobacteria bacterium | reverse complement strand
TCTAAACTTAATTCGTCCTGAGAATTACTTAATATTTTTTTATTTAACTCACCAAAATCAGCTGGTCGTATATCTAATTCGTGTGGTGTAAAAGGAAAGAAATAGTTTTTAATATTATATATTTTACTATTATATTCTAAAGTGGCTTGTGAAGTATTATTTTTTTGATTAAACAAAGCATACATTATACAATTAGATATAAACATATCTGTTAATTCTTTATTTGGTTTTAAAAATTGATCTGTATGATTTATCCAGCTATGTTTAACTTCCATACACCTTCTAATCGCTAAATAAATGAGCGATTCCTTAATGTTTACAAGGCTTACCCCCCCCCCTCCATCTTGACATCCAGCCACATCTGCATATAAATATACATTTTGATTATGCAAAAAATCATTCCCACTCAAACTCAAAAATCCAATAGCATTTTTATTTTTATAGTAAGTTTTATTAGATTCCTTAATTTTTAAAGGATTACTTAAATAAATAGATTCTTCATCATTGTTTTTATTCTTTTTAATTCTAGGTGGATAAGAAGTAATGTACTTTCTATCTCCCAAAGAAAAATATTCTTTTTTACCACTTTCAAAAATTGTTATATCTTTCTCTTTTGTGTTTTTATAAAAATCTATAATATCTAAAGTAATTTTTTGAGGAAAATCTTTTTTATCTGCTAAATCCCATATTAAAAATCCTATAGGAAAATCTCCTTTTAATTCAAAGGCTTTTGAGGGCATTAGAAATCCACCTAAAAAATTAGCTTTAAAGTTTTCTCTAAATTTTACAAAATTACTACTGTTTACATACTTCATTGTAGAAAACACAGCTACTTTACAATTTGGAATAGTTTTATGAATTTTTACTAAAAATTGGGTAAATAGCTCTCTTGTTGAAGCTCCCCATTTTTCTTTTTCCATAGTATCTTTAAACCCTGTTTGTGAAGTTCCTTCTTTATTTTTACCTTTGCCTAATTCTGTAGGTTCTACATAGGGAGGATTAATTAATACTAGAATTTTTTTATTTAGTTCTTTAGCTATCTCATTAATATTTTTACCATTAAACTTAGGAAGCTCATTATTTTCTAAAAAATTATATTCTAAAACATTAGGAAAATTATGATTTTTACAGGTATTAACATCTGTTTCACCCAAGGTAGATAAATAACAAACTTCTTTATTAGTAAGAAAGTGTTCTAGATTACCTGTTCCACAACACATATCTACAACTATATATTCTTCTTGCCAATTATCACCTAGTGTCTTATTTAAATAATCCATAGATTTACTAACATAAGCAAGTGGAGTATATTCTCTACCTTCTCTTTTTCTAATTTCTTCTGGATAAAATTTATGCTGATTTTCTTGTATTATTTTAAAATCTTCAGGAGATGGTGGTCTTTTATAATCATACTCCCAGAAACTTTTATAAGAATCTATATGCTCTTTCTGTATTTCATAAAATTTATTTTGTTTTGTTCCTTCCTTAGATGTAAATATAATAGAATCATTAGTAGTTTTTACATTAAATAGCTGATTTTTAAAATCAATATCATCAGTAATAATTACTAAAACATTATCTCTAACAATATCGCTTAAAAATAATGCTGGTAAGTCTTGAGAAATATCTTTATTTTTAGGAGTTATATTATTGCCGATGTATTCTTTCCAAGAAAAATAACATTGTGAAAAGTTATATTTGGTAATTAATTTCTGCTTTAATGTACCAGTTTTTTCAATTTCTTTTATTTTAGATTTAACTTCTGCTACATTAGTTAAATCTACAGCTACGACTTTATTTTTAATTAATTGCCAAATATCATCCTTAGTTTTTTCATCTAAAGAACTTGCTCTTTGATGCCAAGTTGATTTAGAATTATTAAAAATTTCATCACTATATTCTACAAAAAATATTTCTTTAGTATTAACACCAGCAAAATATAAGGGCGGCTTTACTTCTTTATTATTATTGATATAAATTTCTTGATAAGATGTAACTATAACCTGTGCGAGCATATCTTTAGCTAGAGCTTCTGCATTTTTAAATTCAAAATGAATTAAATTTTTATAGTTAAGATCAATTTTACCTACTACAATATCTTTTTCTTTATTATTAAGAAACTCTGCAATAAATTTAAATTTATAATTTTCTTCTAACATGATGAACTACTTAATATATTATTTTTAGTACCTAGTTTTAGGTTTCCCTTTTAGGCTATATTTCCAGCCATATTTTTTAGCATCTTGTTTATGAGTTTCCCAGTGTTCTTTTTGACTAGCAAAAACATGCAAATTATCAGGAGAATTATTTAATTTATTTCTATCTTTATGATGAACGACTTCCTTATTTTTTAAAGGGCGACCTAATTTTTTAGAAGCCATCCATCTATGTACAGAAATATCACTATCTTTAAATCTTCTATAGCCTTTAGTATCTATATAGGTTTTTTCATTAGTTCTTCTGGCTTTAAAATTTCTTATTCTTAATAGTTTTTTTCTAAAGAAATTTAGCATGTTTCTTTTTTCTAATTAAAAATCCAAGAAACTTTTTAGTTTACGAGAGCGGCTTGGGTGTTTTAGTTTTCTTAAAGCCTTTGCCTCTATTTGGCGGATTCTCTCACGGGTAACCGTAAACTGTTTACCTACTTCTTCTAAAGTATTATCTGAATTTGTACCAAGACCAAATCTCATTCTTAGTACTCTTTCTTCTCTTGGAGTTAAAGTACTTAAAATTTGGTTGATAGATCTTTTTAAGTCAGAATGGATTGCCATATCAATAGGTTGTACGGCTTTTTTATCCTCTAGGAAGTCTCCCAAGAAGCTATCATCATCACTCACTGGAGTTTCTAAACTTACTGGCTCTTTAGCAATTCTAAGAACTTTTCTTACTTTATCTACTGATAAATTTAATTTATCAGCAATTTCTTCTGGAATTGCCTCTTTACCAAAATCTTGAGCCAATTGATTAGAAGTTTTTACCACTTTATTAATGGTTTCTATCATGTGTACTGGAATTCTGATAGTTCTACTTTGGTCGGCAATTGCTCTTGTAATAGATTGACGAATCCACCATGTGGCATAAGTAGAAAATTTATGTCCTCTTTTATAATCAAACTTATGGACGGCTCGCATTAAACCGATATTACCCTCTTGGATAAGGTCAGATCTTTGTAAACCACGATTAAAATATTTATTAGCAATAGAAATAACTAATCTTAAATTACCTTCTATCATTTCTTGCTTAGCAATATTTTTGTGTTTTTCGCCTTTTTCTATAACTCTGACAATACTTTTGAATTTATTAATATCAATATGATAGCTCAAAACAGTTTTTTTAATATCGCTAACATATCTACTTAAAAACTCACCATAATTCTTAATAATGTTGGCTACTGCTGGTTTCTTTTTAACAACAATATTCAAGCCATCTTCTAGTAAAAGTGTAGGAATTAGTTCTAGAACTTCGTCTCTTTTAATATTAGCTTCCATAAAAAGTTTAAGGATTCTAGTTTCGTTAGAGATAATATCACTATATTCTGCTCTTGTTCTATTAATAATTTTATTGATAGTATTAGAGTTTAAAAATATCTTTTTTAGCAAATCTCTTCTTTTTTGAAACAACTTTTCAACCTTAGGAGAAGTTTCTAAAATTCCGGTTTTCAAATAAGAATCCATAAATTTTTTCTGTTCATCTTGGATTTTTTCATGGGTATCCATTAATTTTTTAATAATTTCCATGAATTTTTGCTGAATATAGGCTTCTATAACCGATAAACTTACCTCTGGTGGATTATCATCATCTTCTAACGAATCTTCAACTTCAAGTATACTCTCAGATTCTGCTTCTTTTTCATCTTCAACCTCACTTATATCTTTATCTTCTAAAGCAGTTTCACGAAATTTTTTTGCAAGTTCTTCTTTAATATCTTCTATTTTACCGAAGGTATCTTCATTATCAGTCCAGAATAATTGCCAATCTATAAGATTTCTAATATAGGCAGCCTCTGCCAAATATTTAACATGCCATTCTTTAATAAATTCGTAAGTTATAGGGTCTTCGCAGATGCCTTCCATTACTAAATTTCTGCCAGCTTCTATCCGTTTAGCAATAGCAATTTCACCCTCTTTAGTAAGCCTTTTAGAAATAGATGTAATATCTTTATAATATAATTTTACAGGATTATCGGTACGAGAATAGGTTATTTCAACTTCTTCGGTTTTTTCTTTTTCGGCAACTGCTGGTTTTAAAAAATCGCCAAATTCGCCACCACCTTCATATTCATCGTAGCTTTTTTCAGATATATCAATATTCATATCATTGATGATATTAAGAGTATCTTCCATATCTATATCGCTAAGTTTATTTTCGGCTAAAGAGTTATTAATATCATCGTAAGTAACATAACCTTTTTGCTTAGAAACTTTGGCTACTTTTTCTATAAATTCAGATTTTTCGGTTGCTGAAAAAGTTTTTTTTGCGGAGCTTTCACCAAGTTTTTCTTTACTAGGTTTAGCTTCTGTGTTTTTTTGCTTACTTTCATTCATACCTTTTTTACTAGCAACAGTTTTTTCTTTAGAAACAACCGATTTTGCTATTTTTTTCCCTAATTCTTTATCTTTATTATTGGTTTTTTTTGCATTTTTAGAATTAGAACTACTTGTATTTTTTTGTTTAGGCATCAATTTTTCCTTTAACCAAAATATCAATATATTTAGATATTTCTATCTGTTGTTGCATTAAAATTTGTATTTTATGTTTTATTTGCTCTATATTCGTATTGTCTTCTTGAGTAAGCTGTTCCCCTAATCTTTTAATTTTTTGGATGGTTTCTTGCTTTTCTTGCTCAAGATTTTCTTTTAATATTAAGTTATAACTGTCATTAAAAATACTTATGGCATCTTCTTTTGTAGTTAGTTTTGGTAATTTTAATTGTACCGAGTGCATATTAAACACATAACTACACTCATTTTGCACCTCAAGTAAAATAGAGTTTTCTTTACTTTGTAGTAAATCTATATTTTGTAAAAAAATATTTTTTAACTTATTTAAGGTTGCATCTTTAAATTGACATAATCCTAGTTTTTCTTCAACATCATATAATATTTCAGGATAGCATAAAATGCAAGCTATTAAAAGGGCATCTCTTTCTGTAGCATAGTTTAGCTTTTTTGCACTTAGTTTAATAGAATCCTGCTGTTGATTTTTATATAGTATGGAATTATTATTTTCGCCATAGCTATATATTTTATTTTTAAAAAAAGATAAGAATCTTTCCCGTAATTGTTTATCTTTAATTTTTGAGACTCTTTTTTCAAGCTCTCTTAAAACACTCATTGCAACCTCTGGCAAAGATAAATCAAAACCCTCTGTTTCAAAAAACCATAAAGTTTGCGATAAACTTTTGGCATTATCTAAGC
>JAIRQL010000098.1 GCA_031256515.1 Alphaproteobacteria bacterium | reverse complement strand
TATTAAATTTTGGTTTTTTAGTTTTCTATGCTCTCGCTTTGCTCCTTACATACCAGTAGTATGCTACGGAGAAAGCTCATGATATAAAACTAAAATCCTCAAAATTATTATGTTTATTTTTTTAGTTTTCTATGCTCTCGCTTTGCTCCTTACATACTAGCAGTATGCTACGGATAAAGCTCATGATATTATATTTTCTAGTAGTTTGTTGCTTACAATATATCGCTTAGTTTATCAACGATTTCAATATTATAAGGTAAAGAAGGAAGTTGTTGCACTTTTTCTAAAGAACACCATTGAATTTCTTGGTTAATCCTTGCATAAGGAGTATTTTGCCATTTTTTACAAACATAAAAAAGTACCACATAATGCTTATTGTTATTTTCGTATTCAGTGAAGGTTAATTTTTTAGTAAAATCTAGGTCTATTTCTACACCTAGCTCTTCAAGAATTTCTCTTTGTAAAGCAACAATGGGAGATTCGTCTTGTTCTACTTTACCACCAGGAAACTGCCATAGTCCTTTGAAATTAGGGTTAGTTTCATTTTTTTCTACTAAAATCTCTTGATTCTCATTAATTAAGATACCAATACTTACATATATTATTTTCATAATTGCCCGAAGTTATTTAACAAGTTAATTATAATCCATATTGTAAATAGTTGAAATATGTTTTATAATTTATTGGTTCTTTTTAAGTGTAGTTTAAGGTGATAAATGATTAAAATCAAAAATTTATTTTATGGTAATCCTAATGAGAAAATTTTAAAGAAGTATCTTCCCATTGTGGCAAAGGTTAATTCTTTAGAAAGTACTATGGAGGGATTAACAGATAGTGAACTTAAACAAAAAACTACAGAGCTTAAAGATAGACTTAAAAACGGGGAAACTCTAAATAAAATTTTACCAGAAGCATTTGCTGTAGTTCGTGAGGCTTCTAAAAGAGTATTAGGCTTAAGGCATTTTGATGTCCAGCTTATGGGTGGTATCACTTTGCATAATACTATGATTGCCGAAATGCTAACAGGTGAGGGGAAAACCCTAGTTTCTACACTTCCAGCATATTTAAATGCTTTAGATGGAAAGGGAGTTCATATTATTACCGTGAACGATTACCTAGCAAAAAGAGATTCTCAAAATATGGGGAGAATCTTTAAATTTTTAGGGTTATCTGTAGGGTTGGTAATTGCCGAAACGGCTGAAGAAAATCGCCAAGCTGAATATTTATGTGATATTACCTATGGTACAAATAACGAATTTGGCTTTGATTATCTAAGAGATAACATGAAGCTAGCTGTAAATGATATAGTGCAAAGACCTTTTAACTATGCCATTGTAGATGAAATAGATTCTATTTTAATAGACGAAGCAAGAACTCCGTTAATAATTTCTGGGGCAAGCGATGATAGAACCGAATTTTATAAAATTGCTGATGGTTTTGTAAAATTCTTTACTAAGCTAGAAGATTTTGAAATTGATGAAAAACATAAAACTATTAATCTTACCGAAAAAGGTTTAGAACAAGTAGAAAAACTACTTTCTAAAGCTGGGTTAATTGTAGAAGGGTCGTTATTTGATCCGCAAAATATCCAATTGTATCATTTTATTACCCAAGCCTTAAGATCACACCACTTGTTTAAAAAAGAAGTAGATTACATTGTAAAAGAAGGTCAGGTGGTAATTATTGATGAATTTACAGGTAGAATGATGGATGGTAGAAGATTCTCCGACGGACTCCATCAAGCCTTAGAAGCTAAAGAGGGTTTAAAAGTAAGACAAGAGAATCAAACATTAGCCTCAATTACTTATCAAAATTACTTTAAAATGTATCCTAAATTAGCAGGGATGACAGGAACTGCTATGACCGAGCAAACTGAGTTTGTAGAAATTTATGGGCTAAAAGTTGTTTCTGTGCCTTCGCATAAACCAGTTATTAGAAAAGATGTTAATGATGAAATTTATCTTACCTATAAAGATAAAGAAAAAGCAATTGTTAATAAAGTAGCCGAATGCCACGAAAGAGGGCAACCAGTTTTAATAGGTACAGTTAGCATAGAAAAATCAGAAGGTTTATCTAAGGCTTTAACTAAAGCTAAAATTCCTCATAATATTTTAAATGCTAAACACCATGAGAAAGAGGCTTTTATTATCGCTCAAGCTGGTAAAGTTGGGGCAATCACTATTGCTACAAATATGGCAGGTAGAGGAACTGATATTCAGCTAGGTGGTAATGCTGATATGCTTATTCAACAAGAAATTACTGAAGGTATGAGCGAAGAAGATATTGCTCGTAAAACTGCAGAAATTACTGCTCAAGTGCAACAAGATAAAGAAATTGTGGCAAAAGCTGGGGGCTTATGTGTAATAGGAACAGAAAGACATGAAAGCAGAAGGATTGATAATCAGCTAAGAGGTCGTTCTGGTCGTCAGGGTGAGCCAGGTTCTTCTAAATTTTATATTTGTTTAGAAGACGATTTAATGCGAATCTTTGGTTCAAACAAACTAGAAGGTGCTTTAAAAAAACTAGGTTTCAAAGAAGGTGAGGCGATTTCTCATCCAATGATTTCTAAAGCTATAGAAAAAGCTCAAAAGAAAGTAGAGCAATACAATTTTGAAGTTAGAAAAAATCTTTTAAAATTTGATAATGTTATTAACGAACAAAGACAAATAATTTACGAGCAAAGAAAACAGTTTATGTTGGGTCAAATAGACATCATGAATATGTTCCATGCTAATTTAGAAGAAGTGGTTGATAATGTTTTAGCAGACCATTGCCCAGAAGATCAGTATCGTGAAAATTGGCAAATCCATTCATTAAAAGCCGATTTACTAAGAGTATTTAATATCGCTGATATTGATTTAGAAAAGATTTTAATAGAAGAAGCTGTTAATTTAGAAGAACTGCAAGAAATTATAATTAATAAGTGTAAAGATAACCTCCAAGAAAAAGTAAATTTAGTTGGTGAAGAAACCTTTAAAAATGTACTTAAAGACATTACATTGCAACTTTTAGATAATGCTTGGAAAAGAAATCTTTTAGAACTAGATTATGTTAGAGGATCAATAAATCTAAGAGCTTATGCTAATAAAGACCCTTTTAATGAGTATCAAAAAGAATCTTTTTATTTATTTACGAACATGTTAAGTGAATTTAAAGAAAGAGAAATCAGTGTGATTAATCATTTACAATTTAGAATAGAGCCAATTCCTGAGTCTCCAAAAGATAATCTACCTCCTATGGATTTTTCTAAAGTTGGCAGAAATGATCCATGCCCTTGTGGTTCTGGCAAAAAATTTAAACAATGCCATGGTAAATAACAAATTGGGTTTAAGCATTTTCACCAAACTAAATTATAAGTCAAGGTAGAAAAATGCCTTTTAATAATGTTGATTATTTTGTTTTATTCTTAAGTTTATTTAGTATATATTCTTCTGTTAAAAAAGGCTTAATGGAAGATATGGTAAGTAGCATATCCATAATGTTATCCTTAGGGGTAACTTATGTATTTGGCTTAATGCTAGAAAAAATAGTATATTCTTTATTTCATGTAAGACTCTTAAGTTTAGTAGTTTCTTATGCGGTAGTTTTTGTGGCTTTATTAAGCCTGTTTTTTTATGTTATGAATTTAATTGTGCCAAATGAATTAAGAAAAACTCCAATGGATAAAATGCTTGGTGGGGTATATGGTTTTTTTAAGTTCTTTTTTATTTTCATTATTGTAATTTATATTTTACATATTTTGTTTGTAGGGAAATGGCATGATATTTTAGAAAATTCTTACTTAATATATCTAGCTGACCAAATTGTTCAAAGTGATGGATTTAAGTATGTTTGCAATTTATTATTTCCTTAAATATATTAGTAGAAATTAATAATAAAAGGTATTATAATCTTAATTATTTTACTTCATTCTAAGGTGAAAAATTGTTATTACATACATATAGTATTCTTAATACATTTCTTTTAGCTTTTTTTGCATTTTTTGCTACGGTTTCTCCATTAAATGCTTTAATTATTTTCATGTCTTCTACTGGTAAGTATACCTCAGAGGAAAGAAAAAAAATTGCGATAAAGGCAGTTACGGTAGCCTCTATAGTTTTAATTGTAGTTATGTTTTTTGGTATGATAATTTTTAGATTCTTAGGAATTGAAGTTTATTCGGTTAGAACAGCTGGGGGAATATTACTATTATTAACAGCTCTTGGAATGATGTTCGGTGAAGATAAAGAAAGTGTAGATATTGCTCATACTAAAAAAGATATTTCAGTATTCCCTATGGCAGTTCCTGTAATTGCTGGACCAGCAGGGATTACTACCAGTATGCTAGTTTTTCAAAGCTATCCAGATGCCCTTAGCAGAGTAAGTGTATTTATGGCTCTTATAACTAATTTAGCTTTAACTATGGTTTTATTATTGCTTTCTGATAAAATAATTACTAAAATTAAGAAATCAGTTATGGAAGTTTTCTTAAGAATAGCAGGATTAATTTTAGCTAGCCTTGCTTTGCAGTTTATTTTTAACGGCATAAGAGAATCTGGTATTTTTCAATAATTACACTAATGTTAGGATTTAAAAGTGGAAAATAAAGAAGATAATAATTTTATTAAAGAAATAGAAAAAGATCTTAAAAGAGATAAAATACTTAAAATTATTTTAGTTTATAAAAAATTTATTCTTATAGCTATAATGATTATGATTGCTATCGGTGGTATTTATTTTGGTAATCATATTTATACTAAGAACAAGGCAGATAAAAACTCTGTCGTGTTTTCTGAGGTTAAAGATGCTATGAGTGCAGGCGATTTACCAAAGGCTTTAATGCTTTTAGATCAGCTTATAGCAGAGGGTACCGATGGTTATGTTTTTGTATCTTATCTAGAAAAAGTTAATATTTTTATGTCGCAAGGTAAAGCTCTAGATGCTCTTGCTACTTTGAAAGAAGCAACACAAAAAGTTTCTTTACCAAGCTATTATAAAGATATGTTAAAGTCTTTAGATTTTATGGCTAGAATGAATAATAACGAGGGAGAAGACTTAGCTCAGTTAGCTAGTGAGATGAAAGCTAATTTGAGAGCTGATGATCCTTTTTATTTCCATAATTTAGAGATGTATGCAGCTACACTTTTTATGTTAGATCAACATGAAGAAGCCTTAAAATCTTATACTATCATTATAGAAGCTCAAGGTGATAATGTTCCTGCTGATGTTAAAGAAAGAGCAAAAAGAGCTAGAGCCGTTCTTATTAGTAAAAAATAAGGCTTGTAAATTTAGTAAAAAGTTATATTGCAATAAATAAGAAACTAGATTTATTTTTTCTAAGTGGTATATTGGGCTAGAAAAAGATAAGTGGTATATTATATATCTAAAATGGATTTTGTTTTTGTATTAATTAAAATATGCAAAATATAAATCCTATCTTTTTAAAAAAGTGAAAGTAAATCGTAAGTATTTAAGCTATATAAAATACAAGCTAGGTTTTGTTGACCGTAGGGAAATTACATTTTATGATTATTAAGTTTTCTAAAAAAATCTTTTTTTTCTTAGTTTTTTTAGGTATCTTTGTTTCTAGTGCTTTTGCTGCTAATCAAAATTGGGAGCAATTATATTCTAATACTGAGGCAATTATCCCAAAAGTTACTTTTGAAAACATTGATTCTGAAAAAGGCTTAGAAAGATTAAGAATTTCTAAGTTTGATCTTGGGAGATCTTACCGTAATAATAAAAGACCACCGAATATCTTAATAAAAGATAATTATCTTTATATGCTAGATTCTAATAACACTATCGTTTTATTTTCTCTTGAGAACAGAAGAGTAGTTAAAAGATTCCGCTTAAGAGAGTATAGAAGAGATGTTGCCTCAGGCATGGCAATTGCTGATGATAATCTTTATTTAACTTTTGAAAGTGGGGTATTAATTTCATTTTCATTAACTACCAAAGAAATTAATTGGGTAGTTAATGTAGGAATTCCTATAAATTCAGCTCCAGTTGTTAATAATAACGAAGTATTCTTTGTGGCAAATAATACTATTTATGCGGTTTCTACCACTAGTGGTAATGTATTGTGGAATCATATTGGTTCAAAAGCTGGTGTTTCTTTAAGAATGTTGTTTGCTCCAAGTGTGTATTCAGGTTATTTATTTTTAGGATTATCTTCTTCTGATGTTTTAGTTTTAAGGCAAGAACAAGGTAATTTATTTTTTAGAACAAATATTTCTAATACAGGGGCAGTTTCTTTTAGGCTTAACCCGTTAATGGGAGATATAAAGTCGCCAATTATTCCATTTAATGATAATATTATAGCGGGGTCTAATAATCGCATTGTAATGTTTAACTTAGCTAGTAAACAAGAGATTTGGCGGAATACTCAAATAGGAACTTACTCTACACCGATTGTTTCTGGTAATTCGTTGTTATTAATAAGCACAACAGGTAGTTTAGTTAGTTTAAACCCTAAAAATGGAGTTGCTAATTGGTCTAGTACTTTAGTAAGTAGAGTTAGAACAAAAAGAAGAATTTTCTGGTATGGTCCAATTGCCTTTAATGATAAACTTTTCATTGCTAATTCGGTAGGTGAAATCATGTTAGTTGATAAAACTAATGGCAATTTACTTTCATACAGAAGATTATTTACTCTGCAAAAAGAAAGAGTGTTTTCACCACCTGTGGTTACCGATGAATATATTGCCATATTTAGCTCTTATGGTAATTTGTATATAAATAGAAGATAAATTAAATGTTTAAAGTAGCTATTATTGGTAGACCAAATGTTGGAAAATCTACACTTTTTAATTTTTTAAGTGGTAAAAATATCGCTTTAACCTCAGATATATCTGGCTTAAGCCGAGATAGAAAAGAGGTTATTACAAATCTTTTTGATATAAAATTTTTGCTTAGTGATACTGGTGGCTATGATGATTTAGAGGATATTATTAACCAAAAAATTTGGGAACAGGCTTTAATTGCCATAGAAAAAGCTGATGTAGTTTTATTTATAGTAGATGGTAAAGCTGGAGTTTCTCCTGTTGATAGTTATTTAGCTGATATTTTAAGAAAATCAGCAAGACCTGTAATTTTATGTGTTAATAAAATAGATACTAAAGAAGCAAAGCAAAATTTATCTTTATTTAATGAATTAGGATTTAGTAATAATTGTGCTAT
>JAIRQL010000037.1 GCA_031256515.1 Alphaproteobacteria bacterium | reverse complement strand
AGGGGAGCCGTTTTAGGTGATGTTATTGCCTCTATTTATCAATTTTTTGGTTATGATGTTACCAAAGAATATTATATTAATGATGCTGGTAATCAAATAGATATTTTAGCTCACTCTTTATATTATCGTTATGCAGAAATTTTAGGTAAATTAGGCGATTTAGAAAAAGGTGAAGATTTTTACCCAGGTGAATATTTAGTAAACACTGCTAAAAAGCTGGTTGAAGCAGAGGGCGATATTTGGCTTTCTAAAGATTTTCAAGAAAGAAACCAGTATTTTAAAGATTATGCCGTTAATAATATGATGGTTTTAATTAAAGAAGGTTTGGCTCTTTTAGATATTAAACAAGAAATTTTCTCTTCAGAAAAAGCTATTGCCACAGATGAAGCCTATGAAAAAATTGTTAAAGATCTAATGGATAAAAATATTATCTATATTGGGACATTACCATCTCCTAAAGGGGTTGATGTAGAAAATTATAAACCCCGTGAACAAAGATTACTAAGAACAACAGATTTTGGCGATGATACCGATAGAGCCTTAGAAAAAGCTAATGGTGAACGGACTTATTATGCTAATGATATTGTTTATCATCATGATAAAATCCAAAGAGGTTTTAAAAAGTTAATCAATATTTGGGGTGCAGATCATATTGGCTATATCAGAAGGGTAGAAGCGGCTGTTTCTGCTATGAGCAATAATAAAGTTAATTTAGATGTTATTTCTAGCCAATTAGTTAATTTGCTAGAATCTGGTAAACCACTTAGAATGTCTAAAAGAGCAGGTAATTTTATTACATTAACCGACCTTGTTAATGCGGTTGGTAAAGATATCTTTAGATTTATGATGATAACTCGTAAAAACGATGTGGCTCTTGATTTAGATGTAGATATTGCGAATCAACAAACTTTAGATAACCCTGTGTTTTATATTCAATATGCTTATGCTAGAATCAATTCAGTTTTAGAAAATGCTAAAAATTCTATGAATATTACTGAGGAAAACCTTAAAGATGTGGATTTTTCTCTTTTATCTGATATGAAAGAAATTAAACTTTTAAAATCTACCTTAAAATTACCAAAATTTATGGAAGGAGCCTTAAATAATAACGACCCCCATAGAATATATTTGTATCTTATGGAGGTAGCTTCTAACTTCCATTTATTATGGAATGCTGGTCGTGAAGATAGTAATTTAAGATTTATTATTGAAAATAACGAAAAATTAACCATTGCAAGGTTATCTTTAATTAAGGCGGTTTCTATTTGTATTAAAAATATGCTACAGTGCCTAGGGGTTAATATTAAAGAAAAGATGTAGATTATGAATAATTTTTTTAATAAAAAAGAAGATTACATTGAAGATGATTTTGATTCTAATGGCGAAGATTTTTTAAATCCTTCTATGAAGGATATGAATGATAGGAATCAACAACCTAAAGCCAAAAAAAACAAAAACAAAGCTGAGGGGGCTCAATTTATTGGGCTTACCTCTCTTGATGATAATCGTTTATTTAAAAAACCAAATAGAAATGTAGAATCTTCTGAGGCTATTGCCATGATAATTAGAGGGTTTGTTTTTATTTTTATGTTTTTAATCTCACTTTTTGGGATATTTTTAATTTTTAAAACTCCTTACTACAATATGTACTCCCAAAAAGAGCCTATTATTTTAGATGAAAATAAGAATCTAGGTGCTGCAAATCCTTTTTCTAATAAATCACCGGAAGATTTAAGAAGTCAAATAATTAATGAAGATGAGGAATCAACTAAGGTTCCGACAGGGGTAGTTTCGCAAAATAAACCTGTGGTAGACGAAGATGAAATGCTAAGAAGAGAGTTTGAGAATTCTAAAGCTACTACCAATAAACAAGATACCGATTTAACTAAATTATTAAAAGATAATGTTGAAGCTGATACACCTCAGCAAGAAAACAATGTTTCACAAAATGAGAGTGTGAAGCAAATGAGCGAAGAAAATGTTTCACAGAGTACTATTTCTCCTGTAATCCAAGATGTAGCTCCGGCGAAACCTAATGTTGCAAGTTCACAAAATCCTAGTTCTGCTGTTTCTCAAAGGGGAAATACCACTCAAAGTGCTACCCCAGCTACAGCAGAGCAAACTACTTGGTTAGTTACAATTTATTCTACTCCAAGACGAGATGAAATGCCTGAGCGATTACTAAGATTAAAAGATCGTTATAAAAATGCTCTTAATGGGGTAACTTTTTATTTTGTAGAAAACCAAACTAACAATGGTGGTATGAACTATAGAATTAGTGTGGCTAAAACTTTGCAAGGTATTGCTAATCCAAGTTTTAATAGCAATAAAGAGGCAAAATCTTTTTGTGATAGTTTAAAATCGCAAGGGTTAGATTGCTTTGTTAGTACAGTTAATAAGTCCTCTTTACCAGGAGCATTAATTAGATAATGTTTGGTATTAGTTGGTATGAATTTTTGGTTATTTTGGCGGTATCTTTTATTGCTTTAAAGCCAACAGACTTTGTTAAAGTTGTTAGGAAAATCCGTTATATTATTAACTATATTAATTCTTTAATTTCAGAGACTAAAGATAAGTTAGATAAAACTCTAACCTTAGATGAGTTTAATATTAAAGAATTTTATGTGATTGATAAAAAAGATAGCCGAAAAGAAATCTCAGTAAAAGAAGAATTACCAAGTGTTTCGCAAGAAGATACTCCACAAGATATTAAACATCATAATGATAAAATATGAAATCTGTCTCTAAAAAATTTTCACGAAAAACTTTTCAAGCCCACCTTAACGATTTAAGAAGATTTATAATTATTAGCATAGTTTTTTATCTTGTTTTGTTTGGAGTTTGTTTTTATTTTTCTCAAGAAATTTACCATTTTTTTGCCAATTCTTTGCAACAGGTTTTATTAAAATATACTCTTAAAGATGAATTTATTACGACCTCTATAACTGAAGTTTTTAGTACCTATATGGTGCTGGCATTTTATATTAGCTTGATATTATTTTTTCCATTTTTTTTATTATTTGTTTTTATTTATCTCCTGCCAGTTTTTTCTAAAAAAGAAAGAAAAATATCGGTGCTGTTGTTAATTCTTATCCCCACATTATTCTTTTTAGGGGCAAGTTTTACTTATTTTGTAGCTTTTAATGTGGTATGGGATTTTTTTATTAGGTTTTCAATGTCTTCTAATACTATTTTATTGCCGAAGGTTTCAGAATATATTTCGCTAGTATTAAATATGATGTTTGCCTTTGGCTTAGCTTTTCAACTACCGGTATTTTTAATTATTTTAGCATTATTTAATATTATTGATGAAAAAATGATATTGAGCTTTTCTAAATATGCCATAGTTTTGGCTTTTGTGATAGGAGCAGTTTTAACTCCACCAGATATTTTATCGCAAATTGTGGTGGCAAGTATTTTATTAATTTTATACTTCCTTTCTTATTTTATTGTTAAATGGATTGTTAAAATGGAGTAGGGTCCTTGTTTTGTGATTTTTTGTATATTCTTCCCTTTGTTATTCTTTAAAGGCATTAAAACTTCGCAACACCTTTTAATTATTAAAATATTTTGACAATCCTTTTAAAGTATAAATTGAATGCATTACACCTGCGAAAGTTGTGTTGCAAGTATTATAAATCTTCTATATAATATTTATGTTTCAAATATCAAGTATAATTATATAAATATAAAAGGATTTTATTATGAAGAAAATAGCTTTAGTTGCTGTGTTTTCACTATTAAGTTTTGGCTTAATGGCGGCGGAAGAAGTAGTAAATACTAATAATGATAGTACCAATATTAGTAATCAAATAAGTAGAAACTCAATAATTATAGGATTCGGTGGTGCTAGTAATTCTATGAAAGTACAAGACAATGATGGTGATTGGGGAAGAATATCAGACTTTGATGCCAAAACTAATTTTAATTTAGCTTATTTAAGAAAACTAAGTGCTTTTAATAATAAATTATCTATTGGTGCTGATTTTACAATGTTTATGAATAAAGGTATGGATGAAGAAAGTGTAGAAACAGATAGTTATGGTGTGTGGAAAGATTATAGTAAAGCATCTTACGATACATACACTTTAATGCTTTTAACAGATTATGAACTAGCAAGATTCTCTAAATTTGATATATCAGCACAACTTGGTCTTGGTTTTGCTTTTAATTTGTTAGATTCAAGCTATGGTTATAGTTATATTTCAGGTACACACAGTAGTAGCTATTCAGCTTCAGGAAAAGGTTCTAGTGCGGTGGCTGCTGCTAAAATTGGGCTTGTTGCCAACTATAACTTTGCAAAACATTTTGCAGTAGGGGCAGGATTCCATTACTTATACATGGGTGAGTCTAAAATCACCATATATGATGAAGATAATAATTTAAAAAACAATGGTACAATGACTTATAATGTTAATTTAAAATGGATGTTTTAATTAAGAAACTTCATAAAAATTAAACTATAAAACTTATAAGAGTTTAATACTTGCAAAAGAATAGGCATTAGCACTAAAATTTGTAGGTATTAAACTCTTTTTTTATTACTCCAATAATACGAATCTAATCTAAGATAAGAATCTTTTTATTAATGAGTTTTAGAATATATATAGGAGGGAAGAAATTACCAAAAAGACGGTAAATATAAAAATATTATAAGATATTCCATTATTTTATATAAATAAATGCTATAAAAATAACATATTAGAGAAATAATTTAAATTTTTATTGAAAAATATCTTGCAATGTTAAAAAATATAGACTATAAATATATAGTGTTTTTGAGAAAGAATGTTTTAGTTTAACAAAATATTCAGCTGTTTGTAATAGTTCTTAAAATTATCTTTGACCCCATCGTCTAGTGGCCTAGGACGACGCCCTTTCACGGCGTAAACACGAGTTCGAACCTCGTTGGGGTCGCCACTTAATTTTATTTAAATATCCCTTTTTCTTAGTTATATAATTTAATAGTGTTGTTTTTAATATGCTTAGATTTTTATTTAATCTACTGTAGATACTACTATTTTCAAACTTAAACCTAGCGATAAATTAAATACAGGTATAAAAATATAAAAGATAGACAAAAAATAAGAGAAAATAAAGAACTAACAATATCTTCATTTTCTCTCATTCTTAATAAAGAATATAAAAAAACATATAAATAATAAAATCTATACTAACTAAGAATTAACTTATACATTAAAAAATAATCAGTATAGATTTTTTACAATTAACTAAACAAGAATCTAAGAAAACAAATTATTATTTTCTTAGTCTATCTTGCTGATCACCGGCTAACCAGTCTAAACTACTATCTGTAAGTTTACATAGTTTATGCATTTTAGAAAATGCCGGATCACTAACACCTTTTATCCATCTTCTAATTTGCTCTGTAGAAATATCAAGCTCTTTAGCTGCTTTGGTTTTTCCACCTAGTTTTCTTACTAAGTAGTCTATTCTTTCACCAAATGTTTCCATAATTGCCCCTCTATTGTTGATTGTTTATGTGAGATACAAAATTATATTATAGTAAAAATATTACAATATATCAACTTTTAATTGTGATGGTTTAATTATCTTGATTAATTTCTTGAATTATATGTAGTATTATTCTAGTAAACTATTTATTTTAAGGTCAATAAATGAATAATAAAAAGAGTGTTTTTGTTTTGCTAATAGGTGAAACCAATGCAGGAAAATCTACCCTAGTGAATGCTATTGTAGATTCTAAGGTTTCTATAGTTTCGCACAAAGTACAAACTACAAGGTTTAAAGTGTTAGGAATCCATACAGAAGGTGAGAGTCAAATAATTTTTATAGATACTCCAGGAATCTTTAATCCTAAAAGAGACTTTGATAGAGAAATGCTGAATATATCTTTTTCGCAAATGGAAGAAGCAGATATTATTGCAGTGATAGTAGATTCGCAAAAGGGGATTTCTAACCACACGCAAGAAATTATAAAGAAGATTCCTGCTAATAAAAAAGCCATATTTATTTTTAATAAAGTAGATTTAATTAAAAAAGAAAAATTATTAGACCTACTAAAACAAGTAGAAGATTCGCATAATTTTGAACGGTTTTTTATGGTGTCAGCCCTTAAAAAAAATGGCTTAAAAGATATTGTCAACTATTTGGCTAACAACACGGTGCATGATAATTGGTTTTACGATGAAGATCAAATTTCTGATTTACCATTAAATCAGCTAGCAACTGAAATCACAAGGGAAAAAATTTATAAGCATTTGCATCAAGAACTTCCTTACCATATAGCGGTGGTTCACGATAAATGGGAAGAAACTGATAGTTTAATTACGATTTATCAAACAGTTTTTGTGGCAAAAGCTAATTATAAAGGCATGGTTCTAGGTCGTAGTGGTGAGAAAATTAAACAGATTCGCCTTGAAACCATGAATGAGCTACAAAAAGAATTTGGTAAAAAAGTTAATTTGTATCTATATGTTAAGGTAGACGAGAAAATTTTCCAAAAAATGTTGAATCAGTATTAAAAATGAATATAGAAGACGAAGGCATCTTAGTTGCTAAGTTTAAATATGGAGAGGGTAGCTTAATTTTAAGTATCTTTTCTAAAAAGCATGGGTTAGTAAAGGGGATTTTAAAATCGGGTACTTCTTTAAAGAATAAAGCTATTCTTGAGATTGGTAATGTTTTAAAGTTTCAAAAACGAAGCAGAAATGAAGAAGCCTTAGGTTTTTTTAAGGTAGAGGTTGAGGAATCTTATTTATATAAAATTTTTCAATTTAAAAATAAACTTTTAGCACTGGCAAGTATTTGTGAGCTAATGGCTGAATTTACCTTAGAAAAAGAGGTAGATGAAGATTTTTATGAGCTTTCTAAAAGTACCATAATTGTTTTACAAAAAGAAGACTTTATTAAGTATTACATTCGGTGGGAGCTTAAACTTTTAGAAAAAATTGGGATTGGGTTAGATTTGCAAAAATGTGTAGTTAGCAAGCAAACAGAAAATCTTTATTATCTTTCGCCAAAAACAGGCAAGGCAGTAGTTAAAGAAGTAGGGCTACCCTATGCTAACAAGTTATTTATAATCCCACTTTTATTTAAAAATATGGAGGCAGAGCCTACCAAAGAAAATGTTTTTGAAGCCTTTAAGGTGCTAAATCATTTTTTTAATATGTTCTGTAATGAGTATCATAAAAAAATGCCTTTTGCTAGAGATTGCTTAATAAAAAATCTTATGGATTAGTTTACAATCTTAAGAAAAAAGTTTATAATCAATATTATTTAACTAAAGTGGTGAATTAATGGCTACCTCCTCTGAAAAAGAAGAAAAACACAAAAAAGATATGATAATTAATCAATTACTCGTGAATAATATTCGTGATAATAAGGTAATTGATGCCGTTTGTAAATTTAACAGAGGGTTATTCTTAGAAGCTCCTCTTTGTAATGTTGCAGGGTCGGATGGCTGTATTGCCTATGCTAAAAATCGTTATCTTTTAGATAGTTCTACTTTAGCCTCTATGATGGAATTAGCTGATTTTAGAAGTTCAGATATTGTACTATTGGTAGGGGCAGGTGTTGGCTATGGTAGTGCTGTAATTTCTAAGATGGTTAATCGTGTAATAGCTATAGAAGAAAATGAAGAACTGCTTGAAAAAGCCCAAGATACTATCAAAAAACTTCAAATTCCAAATGTAGAATTGTATGAATCTTCTCTTGAAAATTTTAATTTAATTCATTCTTTTAATAGAGTTTTCTTTGAAGGAGCTTTTGCCGAGATACCTAAAGAAATTATAAAATTACTAAACTATAAAGTAGACCTTACTGGAATATTAAGGGAAAATAACCTTTCGCAAATTATTAATGCTAAGGTGATTGATAACAAATTAGTGGTGAAGTATGGTAAGCATACCGCTACACCTTATTTTG
>JAIRQL010000069.1 GCA_031256515.1 Alphaproteobacteria bacterium | reverse complement strand
CCTAACCGAGATACATCTACCATGATTAAATGAGAGTCTGTACCACCAGAAATAACAGGAAAACCTAAACGATTAAATTCATCTGCCATGTGTTTAGCATTAACAATTACTTGCTTGATATATGCTTTATAGCTATCAGTCATTGCCTCTTTAAAGGCTACAGCTTTTGCAGCTATTACATGCATTAAAGGTCCACCTTGACTTCCTGGAAAAACTGCTGAATTAATTTTTTTCATAATATCTTCGTGATTACTTAAAATTAACCCACCTCTTGGTCCTCTAAGAGTTTTATGAGTGGTTGAAGTACAAACATGGGCATGTAAAAGTGGATTTGGATAATCGCCAGTTGCTACAAGACCTGCAAAATGAGCCATATCTACCCATAAATAAGCCCCTACTTTATCGGCAATTTCTCTAAACTTTTTAAAGTCTATAATTCTTGAATAAGAGCTACCACCTGCAATAATAAGTTTTGGTTTACATTCTAAGGCGATTTTTTCTACCTCGTTGTAATCTATTTGCATAGTATCTTGATTAACCCCATAAGTACAAGCATTATAAAGTTTACCAGAAAAAGAAACCTTAGCACCATGTGTTAAATGTCCGCCAGCATTTAAATCCATCCCTAATATGGTATCACCTACATTTAAAAGAGATAAATATATCGCCATATTAGCTTGCGACCCAGAGTGTGGCTGTACATTAGCAAATTTAGCATTAAATAGTTGGCAAGCTCTATCTATAGCTAGTTGTTCTATTTTATCAACTTCTTCACATCCTCCATAGTATCTTTTAGAAGGATAGCCTTCGGCATATTTATTAGTTAAAATACTTCCTTGTGCCTCTAGCACAGCTTTTGAAACAATATTCTCAGAAGCTATCAGCTCTATATTATGTTGTTGTCTTTTTAATTCTAAATTAATCAACTCTTTAATTTCGTTATCGTGTGAGTTTAAATCACCATTTAAAAAATCAAAATTCATTTTCATACCCCTCTCTTACTTAATACTTTTGAAATTAACTTAAATTTTATTGAATAAAACTTAAGGCTTTTAAACTTTCTATAACAACTTTTTGTCTTTTTGCTAGATCTTTGGGAAAATCGTCTTTACTAGCTTTTTTAATATCCATATTCATAGCAAAAGTATATATATTTTTATCTTTTTCTACCCAGCCAACAAACCAGCCTATTGTATTTAGATCATCATTTAAGACAAACCAGCCAGTTTTACCATAAAGGTTATAATTTTTAGAGTTATCAATTAAAATAATATTAGATACATCTTCTTGGATTTTTTTAGAATATGGCAACTCTCTATTAGCTAATTTCGTTAAAAACTCAACCTGTTGTACTGCACTTATTTTTAAAGAACTATCTAGCCAAAATGTATCTATATGATCTCCTATTGTTTTATTACCATAATTAATTTTTTCTAAATTAATTAGCATTTGCTCTTTGCCTATTCGTCTTGCTAGTTCTTGATATGCCAAAACATTAGAAACCTTTATGGCATCTTTTAAATTAGAATCGTGCTTCCAACTTTCTAAAAACACCTCTTGACCTTGATACTTAAAAAACACTTCGTCTACACTTTTAACAGCACCAACAGATAAGCCAATTAAAGAGTTAGCTATTTTAAAAGTAGAAGCAGGTGAATACTGAATATTAGCTCTTTTATAATTGTATCCTGTAAATATTTTGCTTTGATTATTATAAATTACTATAGTGCCACTGATATTTTCTTTTTTAAATATATTCTCTATTATTTTATCATTATCAAATGTTAATGAATATAAGTTTTTACTAATAAGTAAAAGTAATAATAATAAAAGTAAAGGAGTTTTAATATTTAACATTATAATATGCTCTAACAATCTTTGTATATATTAGATAATGCTTGCACTCTACTTTCGTGTCTGCCACCTTCAAATTTTTCGGCTATAAATATTCTTATGAAGTTTACTGCTTCTTCTATGCTTAAATAGTCTGCTGGTAAGCAAATTACATTGGCATTATTATGTTGTCTTGAAGATTTTGCTACACCCTCATTAAAAACTAATGCTCCTCTTATGAATGGAAACTTATTAACCGCAATGCTAACCCCAATTCCAGAACCACAAATAATAATTCCAAAAGTATTAATATTTAAATTATCACTCTCTTTTTTATTCTCTGCAACCATTTTATTTACTAAACTAGCAGCTATGTTTGGATAATCTACAGATTCTTTTGAATAACATCCAACATCTATAAAATTAAATTCATTTTTTAATGCTAATTTTACAGATTCTTTTAAATCAAATCCTCTATGATCTGAACCAATTACTAAATTTTGCAAAGCAATATTCTCCTATTATTTATATTTCTTAGAAAACTAAAATAGACAGGTAGTTATCTAGTATTCTCTTACTCTACTAAAGCCCATATACCAACAGGAAAAGCTACAATAATAAAACCTAAACCTAAAGCACTATAAGGAGCTAAAAGCCATCTTGAAGTTGCGGTATATTTATTACAAAATGACGGAGTGAAAATACTGTATATATCTTTAGTTAAACAACTACCTTTAAGGCTCTCATCAATATCACTTATTTTCTCTCCAATTGGAGAAACCTTTATGTTATTTGTAGCTTCTTCTAACTTATTTAACTCAAATGTAGCTTTACTATAAAGGTAATATTGATTTTTTAGATTATTACTTATTTCAAAAACAGGCTGAAGTGAAATTTTTATACTATTTTCAAAATTTGTAATTTTTACATAATTAACATTCTTTGATAAAGACTCTTTTGCTTGTGATAAATTAATATTTCTTAGTGAAAAAGAATTATCTGCACTATCTACACTTATAAGATAACCACGAAAACTATTAAAAAATTCTTCTTCCTTAGTATCTAAAGATTCAGTGTATGTTTTTAACTGATCTATACTTAAAGTTCTGTAAAAGGCTCTTTGTTTTTCAAAGTCATAAGAGACAGATGGCAAAGCAACTTCATTTGTTGGATATACAATAGATAAATATTTTATTATTATTTTATAATCTTTCTCACTATAAAATTTTTCAGAGAATAAATCTATATTTTTTAAATTATAGTAAAAATTAATCACAGCATCTTGCTTATAGGGATTATCAAAATAATCTTCTCTATTAATACAATTAAAGAGTAAAGATTTACCATCTGCTGACACTCCTTTATATTCCAAAATTGATAACTTTTTACCAGTTGCATTTATTGGTGGAAAAGTAATATTACATTGAAATGAAACTCCTGTTCTAGTTTTTCTAGTATCATGATTACCAATTATTATTGTAGTAGGTTGGAGCTTACCATTA
>JAIRQL010000068.1 GCA_031256515.1 Alphaproteobacteria bacterium | reverse complement strand
AAAAATAGGAGTTTGTACCGTTCCGTGGGCAGTTTTAATTTCACCTCTTCTTGCTCTTTTATCTTGATGTTTTAAGGTAAATTCTAGCATAATTCCTCTGATTTTTTTTGTTTTTCTAGCAAGCAACAATCACCATAAGAAAAAAAACGATATTTATTTTCTATAGCATGCTTATAGGCTGCTTTCATATTGTTTAAGCCTGCAAAGGCTGATACCAGCATAAACAGTGTAGACTTTGGCAAATGGAAATTGGTAATTAATTTATCTACCACATGGAATTTGAATCCTTCATAAATAAATAAATCTATCTCACCTTCAAAGGGGATTAAATCTCCGTTATTTTGCTTAGCCACATATTCTAAAACTCGCATGGTGGTTGTTCCTACTGCTACTATCTTACTACCTGCTTTTTGAGTATCTTTAATTAAATTTATAGTATCTTGGGAAAGCGAACCAAATTCTTTATGCATTTTATGTTCTAAAATATTTTCTACTTTTACGGGGAGAAAAGTTCCTGCTCCCACATGTAGAGTTAAAAAAGCGGTTTTAACCCCTTTTTCTTGCAATTCTGTTATTAAACTATTAGTAAAATGCAGGCTAGCGGTAGGTGCAGCTACTGCTCCTTCAATTTTTGCAAAGATACTTTGATAATTTTTTTTATCGGTATCATTATTTATATTTTCTCGCTTAATATAAGGAGGCAAAGGCATAAAGCCATACTTTTGTAAAAGCTCAAATAAGTTTTCATAATCAAAAAATAATTTAACTTCCCCACTTGCAAGTTTTTCTACCACTGAGCATTTAAAATCTTCAGCAAAAATTATAGTATCACCAATATTTAATCGCTTAGAATTTTTAATAAATGACAACCAATGTTTATTATCTAAACGATAATGCAGTGTAATATTTATGGTTGCTCCTTGATTATTATTTTTTTTACCTAAAAGACGAGCAGGAATAACTTTTGTATTATTAAAAATTAGTAAATCGTCTTTATTTAAAAAATTAAGTAAATCTTTAACTTGATAATCTTTGATTTCTTCACCATTAACATAAAGAAGTTTGGCTTGTAGGCGATTATCAAGAACATTATGAGAAATTAATTCTTCAGGTAAAGTAAAATCAAAGTTATCAATATGTAGTTCTTTCATGTGGTTTACTTAATTTGACAAACAAAACAATAATAG
Organism: Alphaproteobacteria bacterium; assembly: GCA_031256515.1. GTDB lineage: Bacteria > Pseudomonadota > Alphaproteobacteria > WRAU01 > Hepatincolaceae > WRAU01. The sequence continues at coordinate 11,615 of JAIRQL010000068.1, read as the reverse complement.
CATAAAATATTCTTATGAAAAACATATTAATAATTTATGGTAGTACTACTGGTAATTCTGAAAATATTGCCTATTTGGTGCAGGTTATTTTAAAAGATCGCTTTAAGGTATCGGTTAAAAATTGTATTGATTTACCTAATGGTTTTTTATTTACCGAAGATATAGATATATATATTTTATGTACTTCCACATGGGGGATTGACCCTGCCTCGTTGCAAGAAGATTTTGAAATATTTTGGCATCATGCAAATAAAACTACCCTTGCCAATAAAAAGTTTATCTTATTAGGATTAGGCGATAAATACTATCCTTTTTTTGCTATTGCCGTAGATATTCTAAAGGCAAGTATTTTAGAGCATAAAGGAATTATTGTAGATAACCCTTTAAAGATTGATGATTCTATAGAAAACAAAGAGTCTTTACTAAATATATACTTAGAAAAAATTCTTGCTAACTTGTAAAAAAATCCTTATAATGAGTAAGATATATTAAGAATTAATTTAAAGTGGTAAATAATATGAAAGTAAAAAGTTCTTTAAAATCTATGAAAACAAGAGGAAAAGACTGCTTCGTGGTAAAAAGAAGAGGCAGACTTTATGTAATTAGCAAATTAAATCCAAGATTTAAAGCTAGACAAGGCTAATTTTAGTTTAAAGATTTTATTGTGAGGCTTGTATATACTGTATACTTATAGCCTCACTTTAGCTTTATCATATGTATCTTTTATGTCTAAAAAAAATTTCTTATTTATATTGATGTAATTTTTAGTCTATATTATCATATAGTATGTTGTAATTTTCTTATTTAATTTGGTGATGGTAATGAAATTTTTTGGTAGAAAAAATTCTAAAAAAGATAATGTAGAAGAATTAAAAACTGAAGAATCTCTTACAACAATAGTAAAAGAAGAAGCTACTGAAAACAAAGAAACTCTAGCCAAAATTGAACCTGTAAAAGTTGATGCTGATAAAGCAATTGATGGTTTTAAAACTATTGATGATACTCAAGCAACTGATAATCTTGCAGATAATCAAACCCCTGATATTTCACCAAAAAAACCTAAATCTGAATTTGAACAAAAAGTAGATAATGTTATCGCCTCTGTAGCTCAACTTTTTGCTCCTTTTAAAGAGTTAATGCTTAAAATTATTCCAGCTTCTAAATGGATAATTAAACCTTTAGATTATTTAGCTATTGGAATTGCTAAATTAACTAAATTAATTATTTTAAGATACCCTTTATTTATTAAATTTTTAAAAAGTTTTTACTTTAAAGCTATTGTAATATTTTTAGCTTTTTTATTTATCTTTGGAGCAATTTTCTCAAAAATAGTTAATTCTAACTATTATATTACCTCCATAGAAGATGCAATTTATAAAAGCACAGGGTTTCAAGCTAAAATTAACGGATTGATAAAAGTTTCTTTTGTTCCTAGTTTATCTATAACTCTTAATAATGTTAGCTTTTTCGTAGAAGAATCCACAAATACTAACTCTTCCCAATTTAAGGTTAGCCAGTTTGATGCTGCAAATTTACGAATAGATTTTAAATTCCTTCCGCTTTTTGTTGGTAATTTTAGTATTAAAAATATTGAGATATTAGGGGCAACTCTTAATTTACAAACTGCTGATAGTACCTCATTGCAAAACTTGAATTACAATCAAATTATTGAGAAAGTAGAGCAGGCAATTAAAAGTAATATGTCTTCTCATAAACTGCAAGAAATTACCGAGAAAGCCACTCCAACTGATAATAAAAGTAATGGAAATGAAGTACTAGATTTACTAGATAACCTTGAAAGTTTAATTAAAAATGGTTCAGATTCTACACAGCAAACTCCAGCTACCACACCTAAAGAAGAAGTTCCCGCTCCTGCTGTAGAGGAAGAATCTCAAGAAAAAGAGGCTGTAAAAGAGGAAACTCAGCCTCAAGCTGAACCTAGCGAGCCAGAAGTAGATAATACTCCAAGTGGAGCTTTAATTGCCCCTAAAGAAGATACTTCTATGAAATATGGTTTTCTTTCAAGAGCTTTAGCTACTATCGTTAATAATGTTAGTTTTAGTTTTAATGATGTAGATAACTTTTTACTAAGAAGAAGTCGTATTAATATTATCAATAATCAATCACAAAGAATTTTAAGTATAGAAAATATTACTGCTAAAGTATCCTCTTCTTTAAGCGGTAAAATTACTGCTACTGGTAGTTTAAGATTTGCCGACAGCAATATTGAATATAACTCTATTTTTAATTACGAAAAAGAGCGAGTAAACTTTACTGTTGATTTTATCCTTGATGGTCGTACTAACGATATAATTAAGTTAAAAGGTTATAAAAATCAACAAAATGGCGAGATTGTTGCTGATTTATCTATGGAAAATCAAGGAATTTTATTGTTTATTAATAAATTCTTGTTTGAAATTAACAGTAAAAAAATCCAAAATAGTAATTTTACAGGTAAGTTAATATTAAATTCTAACTTCTTAAAAATTGACAATATGAATATCGCCATTAATGATAATACCTATCGTGGTAGTTTTACTTGGGATTTTTCTGGCAATGCTAAGAATGTGGTTATTGATATAATTGCTGAAATGAAAGATATGTCGCAAATAACACAAGGAATTTCCTCAACCATTAATAATAGTGTAATTAAAGATTCTACCTTTTTAGCAGTAATTGAAGAAATTACTAACTGGAAAAATGCTAAAATGAATATCTTTAGACCTAATCATTTTGTGGTAAATTTCAAGGTAGAAAATACAGTTGTTAATAATATTCCCCTAGATAGCTTTAGTGTAGGTTTTTTATTAGATAATTTTGATAAAGTATATATTTATAACCTTTCGGCTCAGGCTAAAGAATATAATGCTGATGTGATGGGAAGGATAGACCTTGATAGCAAAACTGCTTTGCTTTCTTTACAAAGTAAGGGTAGTATCAGTAAGGCAGGTAGTACCTTAGGATTTAACCAAAGAACCATTGAATTTTTACAAAATATTGGTAAGTCGCAAGATATTTATGATATTTCTTCTAAATTAAGATTAGAAAATAATAAACTACTATTTACTGATTTTACAGGAAACTTAGGTAATTTACAACTTAATGATACTTATATTATTTATACTCAAAGATTAGAAGATTCTGATATTTTAGTTTCTACCAAAATAGACCAATTTAATTTAGAAGATATTACTAGTATTTATAATAAGCAGATCTCTAATCTTACTTATGAAAGAATTGAAGATGTTAATATTTTTGGGCTATCTAATAATCTCAAAGTAAAAATTAATATGGATATTGCTAAATCTAAGTTTAGAGGAGTACCTTTTAAAAATGTTAATTTAGATATATCTTTATTTAAAACTGGTTTTACTATCAATAGGTTTAGTGCAATTGGTGAAAGAGGTGGTAGTTTAACTGGATCTATTAGTGCCGATAGCATTGTCTTGCCTGTAATTGCGGGACATATTAATGTAGAAAACCTTGTATTAGTGTTTGAAGATACTAAAGACTTATTCTTTAAAAATACTCCACTAGTTGGTAATGTAGTTTTAAATGGCAGAATTAAATTTAATGGTGATAGTTTTGACAAAGCCTTTTCTACCATAGATGGAGACCTAACCTTTATTAAACAAGAAAGAATAAATGTTAATAGATTAGCTAATATTGATGGACTATTTTTAACTTTATCTCAAAAAAAGGTAAATGGTAAAAATACTATTTTTGTTAATGATATTTATGGTCGTGCAGATATTAAAAATAATAGGATAGAACTTTATCCAATTGCTTTATTGTATTTTGATAGCAATAATAAAGAATACCGTGGGGTATCACAAGTTATTATTGATTTAGGCGAGCAAAGTATTAAAGGTGAAGGTAGTGGCGAGCAAACTGCAGATACTAGAAATAAATTTAAACTTACTTTATCTGGAAATTTCTTAAACCCTACTATTAAAAATTCTTTTTTTAGGGGAGAAAAATCCACAACTGGAGTTAAACCAGTAGAAAAAGATATTACATTAGTTAATAAAAAAACTCATAAAGTAGTAGATAATCTTAATAATACTAAAGATAAAAATAACTTTAATAATACCTATAATTCTAATATTTCTAATAAATCACACGATGATTTAAAAAATAAGCTCTACGATGATTTACTAGATGATAATACTAAAGGAAAAGCTACATATCCTAACTCTCAAGATAGAAAACCAAGTAGTGGTAATATTACTAAAGGTCAAGATAATACTCAGTATTATGGGAATAATAACTAAGAAAATACTTACCTAAAAGATTCTTATGCAAAAAAAGATAGAGGATTCTTCTCTATCTTTAAACTTGATTTGTTTTAGTAAACCAATAAAGTGGATTTCTAGTTCTACAAACAAATCATTTATCTATCCTACTTTATTGCCAAATTAAATTTGATAACTTATTATGTATATAACAATATTGTTTTGTTTATTTTTTCGTAAATCTTTTTAAGATAATATCTTTAAGGAGTAGTTTATCTACATTACTATTGATCTTAAGGTCAATCTCCAAATAGATTAGTTTATTAAGAAGGTTCTTTAGGCTCTCTGCTCTCCAAATATCTATTTGTACTTTAAAACTATTAACATAGCTAAAAAATATGGGAGGTCTAATTTCTTTTAAAGCCATTTCCACATTCATATTTTTTTCTTCCATAAGAATTTTCGCTAATAATAATTTTTGAGTATGGGAAATTATGCTTCGCACTATTACTACTGGGTTATTTTCTTCAAGCAGATTATCAATCATAGAATAAGCTAAACTGGTATTTAAATCAAACAAAGCATAAATAAACTTATCAATTGCTGCTAAAGAATTATCGGCGATAAGTTCTTCCACATCGGTAAGATTAATATTTTTTTTGTCGTAAGCATAAACAATTAACTTTTCTATCTCGGTATTGGTAATTCCTCTATCGTTGCCTAATAAGGAAGTTAAAGCAGTTAAGGCAGTATTATCTATGGTAATGGCTTCTTTTTTTAATTTATCAAGGATATTTTGCCTTAAAGAAATAGCATTATCCACATAGCATGGAATTGCTAATACCTCATTTGAGGCATTTTCACATAGTTTTCTTAATGATGAAGAAGGAGATAGCTCTTGAGCTTTAATAATTAAAAGAGTATCAGCATCTGTTTTTTGTAAGTATTCGTCTATTTTTTTGGTGAGGAAATCTTTGGCTTCGGCAATTACAATACATTTTTTATTTTCACCAAATAAAGCCACAATATAAGCATTTTCAAGAATAATATTAGGATTTTCTTTAATTTGCGATTCATAAAGCTGAATATACTGAGAATCCTCATAAGATTCTCCTAAAAAATTATTCTTTAAGATCTTTGCTCTTTCTTCAACCAAGCCATAATCAGGACCATATAAAAGCACAACTCTAGTGATTGGCGGGAGCTGATTAATGGTATTATTAATATTAGCAGGAGCTACTTTCATGGCTTTGTGGTTTTTACTTCTTTTATTTTCTCTGTTTCTTCTTTTACAAGCAGTGAAGGATTTTTTTGAACTTGAAGCATTAAACTAAAAGTTTTTAAGGCAATATCACGAGCAATACTTCTTGCTATTACTTCTTCGGTTAGTTGTTCATTGACAGTATTAGATTGTCCCATTTTTTCAATGTTAAATGCCTCAGAATAACGATTAGAAATACTTAAAATAGTTTTACCATTTGGTTTATATACAACATTCCAATCTACAGAAATACTTACCCTATTCCTAGAAGCAAAACCAGTTTGTGCTGTTAAGTAATATTCGCTATTTCTTGTGGTAGATACATTTATAACAAACTGAGTTTCATCAAAGTTGCGATTAGGAAAGTATTCTAAAAGTGTATTTCTAATTACCATACCCCGAAATTCAGGAATATCCTCAACAAAAACATTGTTGTAAACCTTTTTGTTGGCAAAAATATTACCACATCCTGCCAATAAAATAAGAAAAATACTTAGGAAAAAATATTTATATAAGAACATTGATAATTCTTTTTGGTACATAAATTACCTTTTTTATAACGGCATCCCCTAAAATTTTGCTAATAGCTGGAATTTCTTTAATAGCGATAAGCAATTCATCTTGAGATATACCAGAATCAACTTCAATAGATCCTTTAGTTTTCCCTAAAATTTGGATAGCAATAGTTATTTTATTATTAGCTAAGTATTTATTATCCACATTACACCAAGTAGTATTAGCTAATAGCCCTTCTTTACCTAACATTTCCCATACTTCCTCAGTAATATGTGGAATAAAAGGATTTAAAGTTTGGGTAAGAATCTCAACACCATATCTTAAAAGAGCAGGAGAAATTTCTTTTTTCTGAGCTTCTAGTAAATTAAATAATTCTCTATTTAAAGCAACAGCTTTATTAAGATGTAGCTCATTAATATTGTTTTCAATTTCCACAATATATTGCTGAATTTTAGAATAAATAGAAATTTCCACTTCATTTAATTTGCTAATATCAAGAGCTTCGTACTCAGCTACCCCTACTGCTAATCGCCAGTATCTATTAATAAACTTATAGATTCCCTCAACTCCCATATCAGTCCATTCTAAGTCTTTATCTGGAGGTGAATCTGAAAGCACAAACATACGAGCAGTATCGGCTCCGTAAATTTTACAGATATAATCTGGGTCAACGGTATTTTTCTTTGACTTAGACATCTTTTCAGATTTTCCTATAACCACAGGATGTTTCGTATCTGCATGAATTGGCTGATTTTTTTCGTCAAAAATAACTTCAGTCGGATAAAGCCATTTACCATCCACTGATTTATAAGTTTTATGGGCGATCATCCCTTGTGTCATTAAGGACATAAAAGGCTCTTTAAGATTTTTGTTTTTTTCGCCTAGTATCCCTAGCTTAGCAAGAGCTTTTACAAAGAACCGAGCATATAAAAGATGCATAACCGCATGCTCTATCCCACCGATATATTGATCTACTGGAGCCCAATAATTAATAGCATTTTCTGCAAAAGATTCACTTTCTAAAACTGATGGGTATCTTAAAAAATACCAGGCAGATTCAAAGAAAGTATCAAAGGTATCAGTTTCACGGGTAGCTTTCCCACCACAATTAGGACAAGTAGTATGTTTCCAAGTTGGATGATTATTTAGCGGATTGCCACTAGTATTAAAATCTACATCATCAGGTAAAGTAATAGGTAAATTTTCTTTTTTCTCAGGGACAACACCACAGGTATCGCAATAAACAATTGGAATCGGACAACCCCAATATCTTTGTCTAGAAACTCCCCAATCTTTAAGGCGATAGTTAATTTTACCCTCACCCATATTATTTTCAGTTAAATAGGTAATGATTTTTTCACGGGCAACTAAAGAATTTAAGCCATCAAGGAAATCTGAGTTAATCATGATTCCCTCACCTTCAAAAAACTCTTCTTCCGATTCCATAATTTTTAAAAGCGGAAGATTATACTTTTTAGCAAAATCATAATCTTTAGCATCATGAGAAGGACAACCAAAAATAGAAGCAGTACCGTAATCTAGCACATAATTACAAATAAATACTTTTAATTCCTTACCATTAACAGGATTAATAGCAATAAGACCAGTATCTATACCTTTTTTCTCTTCTTTATTGATATTTTCTTCAATCGTACCATTAGCTTGGGCTTCTTTAATGAAATCGGCAATAAGAGGGTTTTTTTCTGCAAGTTCTATAGCTTTAGGATGATGTATAGATAAAGCAAGAAAACTTGCCCCATAAATTGCCTCAGGAGTGGTACTATAAACGGTTATTTTTTCATTTTCACCTTTAAGGTCAAAGAATATATTTGCTCCATAAGATTTCCCAATCCAATTTTGCTGCATATTTTTTACTTTCTCAGGCCAGCCTTTAAGTAAAGATAAGTCATTTAATAAATCTTCGGCAAAGTCAGTAATTTTTAAGAACCATTGGTTTAGCTGTTTTTGTTCTATTAAAGCTCCAGAACGCCAACCACGACCGTCAACCACCTGTTCGTTAGCAAGTACAGTATTTTCAACAGGATCCCAATTTACCCAAGATTCTTTTTTATAAGCCAAGCCTGCTTTGAAAAAATCTATAAAAATAGCTTGCTCTAGTTTATAATAATCAGGCGAACAAGTAATAACTTCCACATCCCAATCTATAGAAAATCCAAGTTTGGCAAATTGCGACTTCATATAGGAAATATTATCGTAAGTCCATTTTTTAGGGTGCGAGTTATTCTCTTTGGCAGCATTTTCTGCAGGTAGTCCAAAGGCATCCCAACCCATAGGATGTAATACATTATAGTTTTTATTTTTTTTATAACGAGCTAGGACATCACCTAAAGTATAATTTCTAACATGCCCCATGTGTAGTTTTCCCGAAGGATAGGGAATCATCTCTAAAATATAATACTTAGGACTAGAAGATTTTTGCGAATAGCTAAAAATATTTTTTTCTTGCCATTTTTTTTGCCATTTATCTTCAATAATTTTAAAAGAATAACTTTTTTCCATCGCTATTATTTTTCACCAAGTAAATATTGAATTCTTAATTGCCGAGCGGTATTTAAAATAGCATCTTCTAATTTAGTTGCGACATCGCTAGATACTGCAGTATTAACCCAAGTACCTCCACTTTTAATTTGTTTAAAAACCTTAACTTGCACGGTGTTTGAGGTAAGATTTTCTTCTAGGATATAAATATCCATTTTGTATTTTTCAGTTTCACTTAAGGAATACCAATCGGTAATAATCACCCCAGCAAAAGGATCAGCCGAAACCAAAGGCATAAAATTAACCAGTTTTAAAGAGGCATACCAGGCAAAGCGATTTACTCCAATTTTATAAGGAGTTTCTGCGGCAAAGGTGGTAGCACTAAAACTTAGTAGTAATAAAAATACATAAATAAATGTAGAGATTTTTTTCTTCATAAGACTTTTATTGTTAAATTAAAATTTTATATTATAATAGCTATAAATTAAATACGAATATCAGTAATATTATTACATAAAACAAAAAAATTCAAACTATGATTAGAAAAAAAGCCAAAACTATTTTTTTATTAGCGGGAGCTACAATATCCTTGTGGTTATTAAATGGTTTCTTAAATGTTTATGCTGCCGAATATAATGCTAATGCTTTCCTTAAAATTAGTAATCTTCCCAATAATAAAAATGCTTTAATTACAGGGAAATTAGAGAACTCATTAATTTTTGATTCTTTTAGTTTTGATGCTAACCTTTTACTAGATGATGATAGTTATATTTATGCTCTAGAAAATAGAGATAAATTTATGCAAGTTAGGGGATCTGGTGGAATCTCTTATCATGGAGATAATTATTTATTATCTTTAGGAGCATTAGATAGTGTGGCTTCTAAAAGTTTTTATAATAAATTGTTTGTTTTGCAAGATTATTCTTTCGGAGTAAAGGCTTTATCAAGGCTAGATAGTGAAATCCAAAGTTATTATACTCTTATGGGATCGCATTTAGAAAATAATACTGCTTTAAGTATGTTGTATTTAAAAAGTTTTTTAGATGAAACACTGTACTTTGGTGTTTCGGCAACTCCTTCTATGAAATACTCTGTAAACCCTCATCGTTCTATTGTTTATCAAGAAGATAAATCGGTTCTTGATACTACTTTAATTTATTACAATGAATATGCTAGCTTAGGTTATGGACTTAATGCTTCGGCGAGGTCTTACCTTAATTTTAATAAAAGTAATGATAATGCCAATGATTTCGCAGTTGGTTTAAATTTAGATTATTTTGGTTTTGCTTTTCAAGCTCGTAGTCTTTTAGGAAATAATAATTTTACCTTAAGCACTGGTGAAACTCAAAGTTATGAATCTTTTGAAACAAGCCTTTACTATAGCATTTCTAATATTAGACTTGGCGGATATTATCTTAGCTCTAACATTGCTACCGAAAATATAACTTATAAAACAGGTATCGTAGAGCTAGATTTACAATACTCCTTTGGTGAAAACTTTGCTTTATATTCTGCCATGTTTTATGAAAATTTAAAATTAGATAATAATACTGGGTTATTGCTAGGATTTTCTGCGAGTTTTTAAAGTGAGTGATAGTATTTGTGAAAATATCCTGAGAATTAATAAAGAAATTGAAACAATTTCTCAAGAATTTTCTGTGCCAAAGCTACCCAAACTAATCGCTGTTTCAAAGAATCAAGATGTTAGCAAAATAGAACAAGCCATTTTGTGCGGACAAACTGACTTTGCTGAAAATTATATCCAAGAAGCAGAAGAAAAATGGCTTCCCCTAAAAAATAAATATCCTCATGTGTGCTTGCACTTAATTGGAAATCTTCAAAAAAACAAAGTAAAAAAAGCTCTACATTTATTTGATTGTATCCATACTTTGGATAGTATAAGTTTAGCAAACAGAATTGCTAAACTTATGGAAGAAGATGGTTTAACTAATAAAACTTTTTTAATTCAAGTTTTGCTAGATAAAAACTCAAGTACTAAATATGGCTTACCAATAGAAGAACTTCCTAGTTTAATTAATGAAAGTAATAAGTTAAACTTAAATATTATAGGTTTAATGGGAGTTGCTCCGATAGATAGTCCTGCAACAGCTTTTTTAAACATGCAAAATTTGGCTCAAGAAAATAATTTGCCAGAGCTAAGTATGGGTATGAGTGGCGATTATGAAACTGCAATTAAATATGGCTCCACTATGCTACGGTTAGGCACTGCAATTTTTGGCAAGAGAGAATCATGAAAAATATTTACATATATTTTGCCGATACTCTAGTAGCAGAAAAATTTTTTAGTTATCTTAAAAATTATTTTAACAATATTTTTATATTTACGAGTGATTGTAATTTGCAAAAAAATACTGTAATCACTGATTATGCAATGTTTAAAGAGCAGTGGCAAAAACTTAAAAATACTCATGTAATTTTATTAGCTACCTCTGTAGAAGTAGAGGAACTCCAAGGAGATTTATCTAATGTTATTCTTTTAAATACACCTATAAAAATGGCAGATTTAATAACTATTTTAGAACAAAAAAACCTTGCTAGTACTAATATGTATATATATAAAGATTATATTTTAGATACTAATGATAATGTTTTATATAGTGAAAATCTTAAAGTTCATTTAAGCGAAAAAGAAGCCTTAGTTTTAAAAGAATTTTTTAGTAATCCTAACATAATTATTTCAAAAGAATATTTTTTAAAAGAAGTATGGAATATCCATAATATGGAAGTTATTAGCCAAAGCCTAGAGAATTATATCTCTAATCTAAGAAAAAAATTTCATGAAAATGGTATTGATTTAAATATTATTAAAGATAAATCAGGCTACAAAATAGGGTAAAGATTGAATATTATGGCTTTCTATGTCGTCAGTTTGTTTCTCACATATTGTTATATGCTACGAAGCAAACTTCCTAATATAAAGTACATACTATTCAACTTTAGTAAAAACTTTTATCTTGGATTGAATTTATCTAGTTTTCCAATTATCAAGTTTATGAATATTTTTTCTCATTTCTTCAGTCCTTCCTTGAGATTCCATATAGCTTTGAAAATCCATATCAATATTATTAATAATTTTTATATCA
>JAIRQL010000063.1 GCA_031256515.1 Alphaproteobacteria bacterium | reverse complement strand
CCACCATTAATTTTAATATTAGGGAAAATCTCTAATATATTATTTTTTAGCTTAGCAATTAACTTTTGTTCTTTTTGATTAACCTCTGTATAATCATTTAAAGTAATTTTTAGAGCTTTAGCTAACCCTACAATATTTGGCACATTTTGAGTCCCTGCTCGCATTGAGTTTTCTTGTGCTGACCCCCAATTGATACTTACTAAATTATCACAATTTTTAATATAATTTAGTGAAATCCCCTTAGGTCCATAAAACTTATTAGCCGAGATAGTATAAAAATCTACCAGATTAGCCACCTTAGAAATATCCACACGACCAACGGCAATTACTCCATCCGAATGGAATAAAACCTCTTTTTGTTGGCAAATTTTAGAAATATCGCTTAAAGGTTGAATAACTCCCGTTTCATTATTAACATGTAAAATAGAAACTAAAAGAGTATCAGAATTTATGAGTTTTTCTAGCTCTTCTAAAACTACCACTCCATCTTCATTAACCGGACAAATTAAAGTTTTTATCCCCATTTTTTCTAACTTTTTAGCACATACCAGCACAGCATCGTGTTCTATACTACTTACTATAATATTTTTATTGATTTCACCTTTAAATATGCTTTTTAAAGCTACTCCTTTAAGGATAGCATTTAAACTTTCGGTTGCACCTGAATAAAAAACTATATTACCTTTGTTGTTAGTATCTCCCAATGATAATAAAATATCTTCCCGACGATTATCCACATATTCAGCAATTTTAACAGCATAAGGGTTAGATATATTATAAAAACACTCGTTAAAAAAGGGCATCATTTCGGTAAGAACCTCAGGTAGTACTGGAGTGCAAGCATTGTAATCTAAATAGATTTTTTGCCGTAAATCGGCTTGTAAGTTTTGTATTGACATTATTTTTTCCTTTCATCATATAAACAGTTAAATTAAATACACTGTAATTATAAGCTGAAAATGTAAAGAAAAGCTATATCAAAAAAACTTGGCAACCTCTAAGCCTAATAGAAAAGCTCCTAATCCTAAAACGATACTGAAGAAAATATACAACACCGCAACCATAGATTGATTAGCATGTAGATGATTAAAGAAATCTAAAAGAAAAGACGAATAAGTGGTAAATCCTCCTAAAAACCCTGTAATAAATAAAAGCCTAGTTTGCGGAGAACTAAAGAAAAAATTTATATTATATTTTTTAAGTAAACTATCAATTATGGCAATTAAAAAACAACCTATAATATTTACCAGAAGAGTAGCTAAACTTTTTTGAGTGATAAACAGTAGAGAAATAGCATATCTTGAAACTGACCCTAGCCCGCCACCAAAAAATATAATTAATAAATTTAACATTTTAAATCTAACCATTCTTGAATATCTTGATAGACTATATCTTTTTCTTTATCATGGATAATTTCATGCAAAGAGTCTTTATATAGTTTCATTTTAACATCAACAAATCCTAAATCTTGATATGCCTTATAAAGTTTTTTAATTTTTTTAGACTTACCACCAACAAAATCGCCCTTACCTGAAACTATAAATAGTGGAGTATTAACATCAGCAAGCTCCATATTATGTTTTTTAAAAATATCAATCATAAAGTTTAATAGTTCATAATAGAATTTTGCCGAGAATATTCTTTGGCAATAAGGATCTTCTCTATATTTTTGTAAAGCTACTTTATCACGAGAAAGTAGAATATGAGCATAAGAGGCAATAAAATTAAAACGGAAATACTTAAACAATATTTTTTCCAAGTTTCTAATATTTTTATCACCGAAGATTTTTAAAGGGATATAAGCTATAGCTCTACCTAAATAATATTCTATAGAGGCAAAGGCTGAACCCATAATTATTGCTCCTTTTATATCTAAATATTTACCCTCTACTTGTAAATATTTTTGCAGGATAAACGACCCCATACTATGACCCATTAAAAACAGTGGAAAATTTGGATGTTTTTCTTTAATGAGGTTTGAAAAAACTTGTTCGTCTTTAACCATGTGGAAAATATCATTATCACCAACATAGCCAATATCTTCTAAAGATTTAGCACTTTTACCATGACAGCGATGATCGGTAGCATAAACAATGTATCCTGCCTTGTTTAAATACAAAGCAAAATCATTGTATCTTCCGCCATGTTCTGCCATACCATGAATTATTTGTAAAATTCCTTTAGGATTACTAACTTCGTCCCAAATAGAATAATAGATTTTTTCATTATCAAATGTTATAAATGTAGAATTTTTCATTTAATCTTTGTTCCTTGTATCTTCAAGCTCTAACTCAAAGATATTTTCAGGCTCTTCTACTTCATCTAGTTCTTGCACCTGCTTTAATCTTTTTTTAGGAGTAAGCCCTAGTTTTCTTATATTTTCTGCTCTACTTACTAAATTGCCCTTACCTGTAGATAATTTATTCATAGCTGCATTATAAGATTCTTGAGATTTATTTAAACTTTTATTTATTTCGCCCATATCATCTACAAAATCTACAAATTTTTCGTACATTTTAGTACTACTATCAAGGATTTTCTCAATGTTTTTATTTTTTCTATCGTTAGAAATCACATAAGCAATAGTTTTTAACATAGTAAAAAGCATATTAGGACTAGCAAGGGTGATTTTTCTACTCCATGCAAAATTATGCAAAGTAGTATCTAAATTTGCTAAAGTGTATGAACTTTCAATTGGTATAAACATAATGGCAAAATCTGGGCTACTTAATTTTTCATTACCTTGATAAGCCTTAGCACTTAAATTTTTTATCTGTTCTTTAATAGAACTAATAAACTGTTTTAAATGTTCTTCTTTATTGTCCTCAACAGCATTTACATACATTTCGTAATGCAATAGATTAACTTTAGAATCTATAATAATATGCTTACCATCTGGTAAATTAATAATTACATCGGGCATTTGTCTGCTACCGTCTTCGCTTTGCAAACCTAAGCCTCGCCCTTGCAAAGTATAATCTACCCCTTCTACAAAGCCGCTTTGTTCTAAAATATTAATAAGCTGAATTTCTCCCCAATTGCCTTGCAGTTTATTATCACCTTTAAGAGCTTTAGCAAGATTTTCTGCTTGTGAATGTAAACTTTCATGAGTTTCTATCAGTTTTTTAATTTCAACTTTCAGTGAAAATCGTTCTTTTTCTTCGCTATGATAAACATCATCAACTTTTTTATGAAACTCATTAAGTTTTTCTCGGAAAGGAGATAGGACATCTTGCAATTTTAATGAAGAACTTTCGGACAATTTTTTAGTATTATCTTCTAAAACTTTTCTGGCAATATTACTAAATTCTTCTTTAAGAGTTCTTTCTTTTTCTATTAGAGCCTCTTCCCTTGTTTCTATAGAAGCTAGTTGTTTTTGTAGCTCAGAGTTAAAATCTAGCAAATCTTTATTTTCTTTACTTAAATACTGATTATTTTCTTCTATAATCTCTAATCTACCAAGATTTCTAGCACTTTGATTAAGGTCGCTTTGAATTCTTTCATTTTGGATATTTAAAAATTTTCTTTGCTTTGTTTCTTGCCAAAGCCTAAAAATTAAGAACAAAATTATACAGCTTAAAATAATTATAGCAATTAACATCCTCACCCCTACTTTATAATATTTTGGAGGATTTCTAAAGCCACCTGTTTTTTACTGCCTACTAAATTTATGCTTTCACCTTTTTTATTAATTAAATAAAATGCACCATTATCGCTTCCTAAATTTTGTGGCGAATTTGCCACGATAAAATCTAAATTTTTAGAAGTAATTTTTTTAAGAGCATTATCTCTAAGGTTTTCAGACTCTAAAGCAAACCCTACTAAAATTTTATTCTGCTTGTTATTACCAATTTCACGAGCAATATCCACATTTTCAATCATTTTAAAGAATACTTCATTTTGATTAGGATTTTTCTTAAGTTTTTTATCATAAGTTTCCATAAATCTATAATCACTTACTGCCGCTGAAAAAATCACAATATCTGCATTTTGAGACTCTCTTAGCGTTTCTACAAACATCTGCTGAGCATTAATAATATTGACAGTATTAACTCCTGATATTTGCGGTAAATTATTTTCACCAATAATTAAAGAAACATCTGCTCCTAAGTTTTTAGCTGTTCTTGCTAAAGAGTATCCCATTTTACCGGTAGAATCGTTACTAATATAGCGAACAGGATCTAAATATTCTTTAGTTTTCCCTGCTGTAATTACTACTTTTTTACCTTGTAATATTTGTGGATAAGATTTTGAGTATAGATAATCTTCAATAATTTGAACGATTTCTTCCTCAGGTTTTAATCTCCCTACTCCATTTGTATTACAAGCCAAATGCCCCTCATCAGCTTCTATAAAATGATATTTTTTTAAAGATTTTAAGTAAACAATATTTTTTTGCAAAATAGGATTTGTATACATATTATCATTCATCGCCAAAGCAAAAAATATATCACTATGATAGGCAGATATAATTGAGGATACTAAATCATCGGCAATACCATTGGCTACTTTACCAACAAGATTAAAAGTTGCTGGCACAACTAAAATCACATCGGCTTTTTTACCTAAATTTATATGAGATAGCGGATTGTTAAATAAATCTACATGAGTAGCTTTACCAGTTAATGCCTCAAACACTTGCGGAGAAATGAACTGAGTTGCATTCTTTGTCATTGCTACATCTACATCATATCCTTTTTTTAAAAGGCTAGATACCACATTAGGAGCTTTATAAGCTGCTATACCACCACTAACACATACTAAAATATTCTTTTTCATAGTAATTTACTCTACTAAACATTAGGTGATTATATCATACCTAAAAAACATTTATAAGTATTAATTACTAAGATTCTCGTTTGCTTGTGCTTTTCTTAACTTTCATCTAGTTTAAGATTCTGCTCTACTTTTTTACTTTTTTTTATGGACTCATCTTTTTTCTCCTTTTCTTGTTTTATATAGCTCTTTATATTTTTTAAATTAAAAGAATTATCTATTAATTGTTTTTTATTAAATACCTTTTAATCATATTTAAATACATATATTGTATATAAATGTTTTTTATTTGTCAAGCTAGATTTTTATTTCCCCCTATTCCTACTCTTTTAACACCTGTCAGCCTCGCACCTCTAATTCTACAAAAGATGGTGGTATCAAAATTTAGAGATAAAAATACGATAAATAATAAGAGATAAAATATTTTTTAGAATATAAGGGTAGAAAAAAGGGTTAGAGAACAAAGAAGCATAATATAAGTATTTATAATTAGTTATAAGATAGAAAATAAAGAGAGAAAGAATATGGGAAGCCTTGTAATAAGAAGAAATAAAAAAGGACTCATACTTATAATTAAATTCAAATACTAATCCTTCCCTGTTAGAAATAGAGTAGAAAGAAGAGAAGAAGAGAAGAAGAGAAGATTTTTAAGAGAGCTAAGGACTTTATAATAGTAATAGTAATAGTAATAGTAATAGTAATAGTAATAGTAATAGTAATAGTAATAGTAATAGTA
>JAIRQL010000059.1 GCA_031256515.1 Alphaproteobacteria bacterium | reverse complement strand
CCACCATTCATCCCTACACTACCTACTATAGAAAGAGTTGGATAATAACTAGCTGAAGCTACTTTAACATCTTTTTCAGCTAACATTACTGCTAATCTTGTGGACAGAATATCTAAGTTTTGTTCTCTTGATCTACTTTTCCAAGTTTCAAGATCTTTATCTGTAAGCTCTAGCTCGGAAATATCTCCTTGTAATCTGCTAATTTCTTTAACATCACTATTTAACATTCTATTAAAGGCATCCATTTGCACTTTTAGATTATTTTCTAAAACAAAGTTATTATATTTTACTAATTGATATTTTGCCCTAACTTCATCAACATCTACTTTACGAGCTTGTCCGATATTAGCTTTACGAGACATTTCTTGCATATATTTATTTAAATAATCAATCTCAGCTTTTGAAGCCTCTAAATCATCTTGAGCTGCCAATACCGCAAAATAGGCTTCAGCTACTTTTAAGATAAGATTATTTTTTTCTTTATCTAAAACAATTTGAGCTCTTTGAGCAGTTAATTTACCTTGCGAAAAGTAAGCCCATGCCGAAGGATTATACAATGGTTGTACCAAATTTATAGTTAAACCATAGCTTTGCGAATCACCTAAACCATAAGAAATATTTTGACTTGTTTTCGTAGAATAAGTTTTTGAAGATTGATCAACTCCTACTTTTCCTTGCAAATCTAATTGCGGTAATAAATATGAATTAGCTAGCCCTTTATAGGCAAAATCAGCATTAAAATTTTCTACCTTTGATTGAAAATCAAAGTTATTAGTAAAAGCTAACTCTACAGATTCAGCTAAGTTTGTTGCTCTTAAATTACTAGAGAAAAAAACAAGTAGTAATAAACACCATATCTTTTTAATCATAAGCTACCCCTGAATCATTTTTATAGGTTCTTTTTTGTGATTTTTTTTATTCTTTCTTTTTTCAATAATAGTTTCTACTACTGCATAAAGAGTTGGCACAACCACAAGAGTTAATAATGTAGAAGAAAGCACTCCCCCCACGATAACTATTGCTAGCGAGGCATTATCTTCAGAACCAGCACCCCTTGCTACCGCAGCTGGCAACATTGTTAAAATAATAGTTAGCGAGGTCATAAGAATAGGTCTTAATCTCACTGGGCAAGCCTGCAATAAAGCATCTTTTATTGAATATCCTTCTCTTCTTAACTCATTAGTAAAATCTATTAAAAGAATCGCATTTTTGGCAACCAGCCCGACCAGCAGAATAATTCCTATCATAGAAAACATATTCAGCGAGAATCCAGTTATAAATAACCCAAACACACCACCAACTACAGCTAAAGGTACGGAAACCATTAGGATTAGTGGTTGTATAAACGAGTTAAACTGTGAAGCTAATACCATATATAACAGAATAATTGCCATACCAAATACTACAGCTACATTTACAATAGTTTTTTGGAATTCTTTAGCTGCACCGATTAATTCCATTCTATATCCTGGAGGTAAAATTTCTGCAGCAGATTTATTAACAACTATTAAAGCATCAGATAATACCGCAGCCGGAGCAATACTAAATTTTGTACTAAACATTGTACCAAATCTTTCAACAGTAGAGAATCCTAAAAACTCTTCAGCTTGCACCACATTATCTATTCTGATAATGCTATTATTACTACCTGCTCTTAAGAAAATACTGTTAATACTATTTTTCCAAGTAAACTGACTATCTTGACCTTTAAGTCTTAAATCAAATCTTTCTGAACTAGTGCTACTGGTATACTTAGCAATAGGTAAACCTCCTATAGCTATAGCTATGGCATTTACTACATCTTGGGTACTTAACCCTAAAAGAGCCATTTTATCTCTATTTGGAATAAATCTAAGTTGAGGTAATAATTCTGTACTAGTTTTAATGGCTCCAATCTCAGGGCGATTAGCAAGATCTTCTTTCAATAGATCTCCATATTTATATACCGTTCTTAAATCTGGTCCAGTTATATTAAATTCTAAACCATAATCACCACCTACACCACCACTACTTGCGATAGCTACAATCCCAACTATTTTTCTTAGCTCAGGTTGTAGTGCTTGAACAAATTCTTTTTGTGAAATACTCCGATCACGAATTGGTACTAATTTAACAAACATATTAGCACTTGACACTGCAGCATTTCTGCCACCACCAATTGATGCTCCATAGCTCAACACTTCTTTGTGCTGTTTAAGAATTGCTTCAACTTCACGAATCTTTTCTATAGTATAATAGATATTTGAACCCGAAGGAGCTTGTATAAATATGTTAAAACTAGATTTATCTGTTTCAGCAGCAAATTCTCCTGGTACTTTTGAAAAGAACAAAAAGCTACTCATAAAAAATCCTACTGCCAAAATTAGTACTAAGGCTCTATAGTTTAAAGCAAATTTAAGCAGTCTTAAATATTGTGTTTCAATAAATACAAAAATACTTTCTAAGCCTCTTTTAAATCTACCTTCACGACCATGAGAAGGTCTTAAATATCTAGCACAAAGCATTGGTGTTACATATAATGCTACCATATAGGATATTAAAACCCCACACACAACTACTACAGAGAAAGATTTAAAGAATTTTCCAATAATCCCGCCCATAAAAAATACAGGACCAAAAATTGCCACTAAAGAAAGGGTAGCTGCTAATACTGCAAAAACAATCTGATTCGCACCACTAATTGCTGCTTCTTCTGGTGGAACACCACTTTCCATCTTCCTAAAAATATTTTCTAATACAATAATGGAATCATCTACGACGACCCCAATCAGTAGTAATAATCCTAATAGAGTTATAGCATTAAAGGTATAACCAAAAGCATATATCACAAAAACCGCTCCCAATAAAGAAATTGGGATAGATAAAGCTACAATAAATGTTGAAGTTAAACTTCTTAAAAATAAGAAAACTACAAAAGCTGTAAGGAAAACCCCTAAATATAAATGCTCCTGAAGACCCGAAACTAATGCTCTAATAAAATCTACATCATTAGAAACTATTTCTAAATTTAAGCCTGGCTCAAGGGCAGGAATAATTTCGTTGTTAAATCTGTTCATTACCTCTTTTTCAATATCAAAGGCATTAGTTCCACTGATTTTAGTAACACCGATTATTAAGGCTGGCTCTCCCTTAAAAGCAGCATATCTTCTAAAGTCTTCTAAACCTTCGTAAACATGAGCAATATCTGATAACCTTACAAAAGAAGAACCATTATTTTTAACCACTAATCTTTTTAATTCTTCGGCTGATTGAAACTCTAAATTTAAGTTTAATAATAATTCATTTTTAGCTCCAACAATATACCCACCAGGTAATTGGAAGTGATTTTTTTGAATAGCATTAGAAACCTCACCAACAGTTAAACCGTAAGAAGCCATTTTGTAAACATCAAGCTCAACTCGCATTTCTCTTGCTCTTTGTCCGTAAACAGGAACATCAGAAACACCATTGATAGTTTGAAATCTTTTTTGGATATAATCTTCAGCATAAGAATTAAGCTGCTCTAGTGTTCTATTTCCAGTTAGAGCCAATCTTATAATAGGAGCACCACTCATAGTTTCTTTTCTAACAATTGGAGCATCAATCCCATCAGGAAGAGAACGTAATGCTTCTGATATTTTTGCTTGCACCTCGTTAAAAGCAACATCCACATCTTTATCTAAATCAAAAGAAATAGATACTAAAGACATACCTGGAGTTGAGCTACCAGATAAAGTATCAATACCTGGCACTCCGTTTAATTTTTCTAATAGAACCTTAGTGATAGTTTCATCAACAACTTCAGCATCAGCTCCACTTTGAGTAGTTATTACCGTTAAAAAAGGAAAATCAACATTAGGATATTGATCTATCCCCACTGAAAAATAACCAACAATACCAAATAGCATAATAACTGATGCCACCATAAAAGACATAACATATCTTCTAATTCCGAGTTCTGGTAAAGACATACAAAACACCTTATTTTAATTTAACAATTCTTTAATTATATTAAGAGTTTTACTGCAAAGTATCTACAAACAATAAAACTCTAACATAGAAAACTAAAATATTAGTTATTCTAACAGTTTGTTTTAGCTTAACTTAAAGTAAATTACTCAGCTGAATTAGTAACATTTACTTTAGCTTTATCTGATAAGAAGCTAGCACCATCAACCACTATAGTTTCATCACCCTTAAGTCCACTTAAGATTTCAATCAAACCATCTTGATAGGCTCCTGTTTTAACAGGAATTTCATTAACTGTACCATCTTCATTTAAAGTATAAACAACTTTACCAGCGATTCTTAACACAACAGCAGATTCTGGAACAAGAATAGCATCCTTCTTAAGTTCCATAGAAATATAAACTTCTAAAGTTCCGCCTGGTTTTAGATTGTAATCATTTTTAGGAATATAAATAATTAAAGCAACACTTCTACTTTGCTCATCAATTACTGGCTTTAATTCTTTAATTGAAGATTTAAGAACAATATCTGTACCACTAACTTTCAACTCTACTTTCTGATCTTTTTTCAAACGATAAGAAAAGCTCTCAGGCATACTAGCAATTACCATTAAATTATTGTTATTAACAATATCAACAATTGGAGAAGTGTTAGATACTAATGTTCCTCTAGTTACATATCTTTGTTGAATCATTCCTGATTGGCTAGCTCTAATTGAAGATTTAGCTAATCTTATCTTATTATTAGCTAAAACCGCTCTAGCATTAACCAATTGTTCTTGGTATGATTTAATATTAGTATTAAGAGTATCTAATTCGGCTTGCGATACAAAGCCATCTTTAATTAATTTTTGATAACGAGATTGGGTTCTTTTTGTATCAGTTAAAAGTGCTGACAATCTTTGAATCTCTGATTCTTGAGATATAACATTATTTCTTAACTCATTAGAATCAACAACTGCAACAATATCACCTGCTTTTACAGTATCACCAATATTTACATTGATTCTTTCAATTACTCCCGAAACTTCAGAAGCAACTGTATTAATATCTAAATTAGATATACTCCCAATAGTTTTTTCAAGAACTTGGAAATTGGCACGATTGATTTTTTTCACAGATACTGGAACAACCGCAGCTGATCTTACACCTGTATTAGCTTTTTGTGCTGCTTTATGCTTAGATGAATTTATATAAAACAATAAAGCCGAACCTATAGCTAATAATACTATTAAATAGATTATAATTTTTTTCTTACGAGATGGTTTTTTATCAAAATCTCTTTCAATATTATGAATATCTTCCTCTTCTTTAATATCATCTTCTAGTTCTATAACTTTGATATTTTCAAGAGAATCCTTCTTATCTTCTTTATAAAAAGTAACTGTAGGATTAATTTCACCCTCAATTGGATTTTCAGTATCTTTTTGAGAAACCTCATTTGGTTTTTCAATTACAGATTCATCAACTTTATTTAATTTATCAAGATTTTCCGACGGATTATCATTTTTATTTTGAGAATTCATTAAACTACCCACAAACTATTAAAAGCATATTGTAATACAAAATTATAGTTTAAACAAGCCCAATATAAGAATCAGGTTTGTTTAAACTTTGAATTATAAGAGTTAAGATATTTCAACAACTCTAAGAGAATTAGTAATACCACCAACATCAACTGGAACTCCGGCAACTAAAATGATTTTATCGCCAGCTTCTACCCATTTATGTTCTTTTAACCAACTTGAAGCTATTTCTACAATCTCAGAAAAAGAAGAAATTTTTTCAGGACTTAAAATTGCTTGCATCCCCCAATTTAAAGCCATTTGATTATATAATTGCTTATTGTTAGTAATAGTTAGCATTTTTGCTTTTGGTTTTTGGTGTGAAATTCTATTAGCAGTAGTTCCTTGTGAAGAAAAACTTACAATTACCTTAGCATTTAATTCTTCGGCTAAATTCTTAGCAGCTACTGAAACTGCTCTGCCTATTGTCATATAGTCTTCTTTTTCATGCTTAGCAAAATAAGAATCCATTATGTTTTTATAAGAGGTTTCTAGCATATTCCAATATAAAGCATCACCTTCTACACTTTTAATAATATTTGCCATAGTAGTTACAGTTTCTACAGGATATAAACCTACTGTAGTTTCTCCCGAAAGCATTACTGCATCTGTACCATCAAACACTGCATTAGCAACATCCGAGGCTTCGGCTCTTGTTGGGATAGGAGCATTAGTCATAGAATCTAACATTTGAGTTGCTACAATCACAGGTTTTGACTGACGACGACATTCTCTTATGATAGTTTTTTGCATTACAGGAACTTTTTCTGTAGGAATCTCCACTCCTAAATCTCCTCTTGCTACCATAATTGCATCAGAAACTCTAATGATTTCGCATATATGTTCTAAAGCTGATGGTTTTTCTATTTTAGAAATTATTTTAGCTCTTCCTTTTATAAGTTCTCTAGCATGTTCTACATCAGATGGCAATTGTACAAAAGATAAACCAATGTAATCAACTCCTAAAGATAAAGCAAATTCCATATCTTTAAGATCTTTTTCGGTTAAAGCTGAAATTTTCAATACTCCTGAAGGGAAATTAACACCCTTAGCATTAGAAATAACTCCGCCAATTATAACTTTTGTTTCAATGAAATCTTCAGCAAATCTTTCAACTTCTAATCTAATTTTACCATCATCAACAAGAAGAGCATCTCCTTCTTTAATGGCTTCAAAAATTTGAGGATGTGGTAATTTAACTCTAGTTTCATCGCCTAATTCATCTTTTAAATCTAAAACAAATTTTTGATTAGGAACTAGTGTAGCTTTATCGTTTTTAAATTTTCCTACACGAAGTTTTGGTCCTTGCATATCTGCCAAAACTGCAATTGAAGTATTATATTTTTTAGCTACAGTTCTAATATTATCATAAGTATATTTTTGTTCCTCATAAGCACCATGACTAAAATTTAATCTAAAAACATTAACACCAGCAAGATATAATTTTTCAATCATTTCTAATTCTCTTGTGGCTGGTCCTAAAGTTGAAACTATTTTTACTCTTTTTGAGCTATTATCTTTTTCCATTTAATACACCTTTTTCACTTGATACCAATAGTACTGAGTACAAATTATACATCATATTTAATAAAAAGAGTAGAAAATTTAATATTTTTACTTTATAATATATTTATAAGATAATGTATAGTTATGCTTGCAATAAAAATATATGAGTAAAGTAATAGGAATGCTAGTTAATTTTGCTAAGGTTTTCATTTGTTTTTTAATATTAATACTGTCTCCTGCCATGATTCTTGCAGCTGAGGGTGATGCACCTACAGCTACAAATGGAGCAGCAAATAACTCAACTACAGGGGCAGCAAACACTCCAGCTACACCTGCTACTGTACCAGCCACCACAAATGGTTCAAATGGCAATGGTAATAATATTATAACTCTTGTTCCTTTAGATCCTAATTCAATTGCAACAGAAACTACTACAGAACAAGATCCTACTCCTGCTTCAAAAGCAACTTCTAACGGAGATATTGCTAATAGTGTTATTAATTCTACAAGTGAAAGAGAAGCTCAAAGAAGAAGACCTGTAGTTAGTATTTCTGAAATTTCTAAAGCTATAGATGAAGATTATTCTTTTCTTTATGATCCAAATATGAGACCTGAGCTTATTAAGGATATGACAGATAATCCTAATAACTATGTAATAATGTACCTAGAAACTGGTAATGCCATATTAATTAAACTAAAAGAAGATATTGCTCCTAATACGGTTATAAGATTCAGACAGTTAGTAAAAGACAAATTTTACGATGATATGGAAATATTTAGAGCTATACCAGATTATCTGGCTCAAATGGGTGATCCTAGTGGTAGTGGTTTTGGTGGTAAAGGTATTTTCTATTTTGCAGAAATCAACCCTGATGAAAAATTCAGAAGAGGAACTGTAGCCATGTCAAATAATGGCGACTTACAAAGTGATGATACTCAGTTTTTTATTACATTTAATACTTTTCCTTGGTTAGATGGTAAGTTTACAATTTTTGGTGAAGTTATCCTTGGAATGACTGTCCTTGAAGATATTAATAAATCTTTGCAAAATGATGGTTTTGTATCTATGCCTGCTATTGTTAATAAAATGGAATTATTATCTGACCGTCCAAGTGATAGAGTAGATGATTTATCAGTACTTATTCCTGTAGACAAAAAAGCCGAAGCCCTAAAGAAACAAAAAGAAGCTCAAAAATTAGAAAAAGCTAGACAACAAGTTTTAATTGAACAAGAAGAGCAAGCAAAAGCAACAAGTGCCGCTAATATTGCAGCGATGAACGAAGGTAAAGTTGCTACTCCAGCAAGTACTACAAATAATAATGCAACTACAACAACAGCTCCTGATACTTCTGAGCCAGCTGCAATTGATGAAAACTCTTCTATTGATGAAGAAGAGCAACAGGGAGATAATTCTAATCCTTACTTAAGATCAAGAGGTTAATAGAATCTAACTTAAATTTTATTAAATAATTTACTGGTAAGAGAATCAAAATGATGGAGGGGTAAATCCCTCCATTTTTTTTTATAGTGCAGAATTAATTTGACAACAAAGTGTGGTTGGTAAAACTAGAAAATAGTCAGCCCCTTATTAAAAATAGATTTGCTTTACACTAAATTAGGTGAACCTTTACAAAGAATATAAAATTATTTTTATAAGCATAACCACAATATAATTGATATGGATTTTCAAATATATATGGAATCTCAAGAAAAACTTGATACTTGGAAAACCAGAAAATAAAGATAATTGTATAAGTATAAGAAGGAAAACAATAACTTAAAAAATATCTATAAAGTTCTATAGATATTTAACCCCATAGACTATCAATTAAAACTCTACTTTTTAACTAAAAATTACAAGTTAAAAGTAATTTCAAATATCTTGGAAACTTCTTTTAACCATATAATTTTTAACTCACAAAAAGGAAACCAATCTATTTAGCTAAAATATCTTTAAAAAAGTTTTCAATTTCTTTAATATCTTTATGGTTACCTTGTCCTTGCATTAAAAAAGCTGAACCGCCACCTGTAGCACCCATAAACTTTAAAAAATCTTGCGAGATATTTTTAAGGTTAATCTTATCACCTAAATCTTTAGAAATCGCCACCATAAATGCTGATTTATTTTCTAGCTTCGCTACCAAGCATATAAAGGTATTTGTTTGGCTAAGTAAAATATTACCTATATTTTTTAACTCACCTGCTTCAACTTCTAAATTAGCAAATAGGCAATTAACCTCATTAATTGTAATAAATTTATCTTTTAACAAATTAAGATAATATTTAGCATTAAGGTTTTCTAGGCTTTTCTTTAATTTTTTACCATCTTCTATTATTTGGCTAATTTTTTCATTTAAGTGAGCTTTATCTGCCCCTGCACCTAAAGTTTTAACCGCACCATCAATTTTATTTTCTAAATCTGCCAGATACTCTAAAGCTCTGTAGCCAGCTACGGCTTCTATCCTTCTAACACCCGAGGCAATAGACCCTTCTGATATAATTTTTAACATTCCACACTCACCTGCAGATTTTACATGAGTACCTCCACAAAGTGAGAAATCGTAATTTATATCTCCCCGCTCACCAATTTTTACAGTTCTAGCTATTTTTGGATATTTTTCACCAAAAAAAGCATTTGCTCCTTTATTGATAGCTTCGTTTAATTCCATATATTCAATTACTACAGGATAATTATTTAAAATCGCTGTATTAACTGATTGTTCTATTTTGGCAATTTCTTCTTTAGTTATAGCTTTTGGATGAGTAATATCAAATCTAATAAGATTCTCACTTACCATAGAGCCATGCTGAGTTATATGATTCCCTAAAAGATTAGTAAGTGCTGCATGCAATAAATGGGTAGAAGTATGATGGCGAGCAGTTTGGTGCCTAAGTTCTTTATCTACTTCCATAATAACTTCAGTTTTTGCTAAAACTCCCTCAATCATAGAAACCTTATGAATAAAAATATTACCATTTCTTTTTTGAGTATCAAGGACTTTAGCTATGGCTGTTTGGTTATGGATAGTTCCTCTATCGCCAACTTGTCCGCCCATTTCGGCATAAAAAGGAGTTTTATTAACAATAACATAACCATCTTTACTGATTTCATTAACTTCAACAAGATTCTTATTTTCGTCATATCCTACAAGAGCTAAAATTTGCGAATCTGCTATTAAAGTATCGTATCCTACAAATTCAGTTTCTGCTATTTTATTAGATAGCCCAAGCCAAATTGCATCTTCTTTAGTATCACCACTACCTTGCCATGATTTTTTTGCCAATTCTCTATGATGTTTATTAGCTTCTTCAAACTCTACATCATTAAGTTTAATATTTTTAGAACGAAGAACATCTTTAGTTAAATCTACAGGAAAACCATAGGTATCATATAATCTAAAAGCCACTTTACCCGAAAACTCTTGCGAAGTTTCTAGTTTTTCAATTTCTTCATTTAAGATTTTAATACCATTACTAAAAGTTTCGTGGAATTTAATTTCTTCTTGTTTAATGGTATCAGTAATAAAAGCACTATGAATTGTTAGTTCTTTATACACACCGCCCATTTGCTTTTGCAACTCAGGGAAAATTTTATGAATAATTGGCTGATTGCTTCCTAGCATATAAGCATAACGAACCGCTCTTCTTAAAATCCTTCTTAGAATATAGCCTCTACCCTCATTAGAAGGTAAAATTCCCTCAGCAATCATAAAAGAAGAAGAACGAAGATGATCGGCAATAACTTTAAAAGCTGGTTTATTCTGCTCGGTAATTTTTACTGCCAACTCACTTTCTATAGATTGCATAATACTTTGAAATAAATCAATATCGTAATTATCTTTTTTTCCTTGTAAAATAGAGGTAAATCTTTCTAACCCCATGCCTGTATCAATAGAAGGCTTTTTTAAAGGTATCATTTCACCATTTTTAAGTTTTTCATGTTGCATAAAAACAATATTCCAAATCTCTATGAATCTATCACCATCTTCTTCGGCAGAGCCTGGTAAACCACCCCATACATTCTCACCATGATCGTAAAAAATTTCACTACATGGTCCACAAGGTCCGGTTTCACCCATTTCCCAAAAATTATCGTTAGTAGAAATTCTTATAATTCTACTATCTGGTAATCCGGCAATAGATTTCCATAAATTATAGGCTTCATCATCACTATGATATACTGTAACCACAAGTTTATCTTTAGGTAATCCCACAGCTTTAGTAAGATACTCCCAAGCATAAGAAATTGCTTGTTCTTTAAAATAATCGCCAAATGAAAAATTCCCAAGCATTTCAAAAAAAGTATGATGCCT
>JAIRQL010000047.1 GCA_031256515.1 Alphaproteobacteria bacterium | reverse complement strand
GCAGGTGAAATTGCCACAACAATAAATACCGAATATGGCGTAAATCTTGAAGGTTTGAAGTTGGAAATGAATTTTGTTCCACCATATCTTGATGAATTTCTTGATGACTGGAAAGCTTTCATGTGTACGGTTGAAAATGATATGCTAGATATGGCATTTGGTTTATCTAAAACTTCAAGATTAGGTTGTCAAGTGGCAATAACTAAAGAGTTAGATGGGGCTGTATTTACCATACCTACAAAGACTAGAAATATCCAAAGTTAAATTTTCCAAAAATTTATCCTTTTGAGCTGAATACTTCGTCGCTTGACTCCTCACATATTGATTATATGCTACGGAGTCAAGCTCCTAGTCTCAACTCAAAATTCTTAAATTTTAGAAAATTTAGGTTTTTAGTGTTTGGTTTATTAGTTTTCAAAGTTTTAATGTTTTGATTTTATGTTTACTAATTAATTTTAATATAATAGTTTTATTTTAAAGAGAAACTCTCATGAAATGGTTAGATATTATAGATGTAGCAATAGCTTTAGAGGAAGAATATCCTGATGTTGATGTTAAGAAATTAACCTTTACTCAATTAAGAAGTATGGTTATTTCTTTAGTAGATTTTAAAGGCGACAGAGATGGAGCTAATGAAAAAATCTTAGAAGCTATTCAAATGGCTTGGTTAGATGAAAGAGATGATAATTACGAGATAGACGATTAGTTGTTCTAAATCTCAATGATAAATAAATGATAATTACAAAACAAACAAATAGGTGGAATTAGCTGTGAAATTTTTAGGTAGTGGAGCTTTATTAAAAATTAATAGCTTAGTTATTTCGGTTGGAGCATCTTTTTTAGCCTTTATGGAAAGTTTAGGTTCTAAGATTTTATTTATGCTTGTGGCTATTTTTAGTGTATTTAGTCGTCCTATTTATTTTAGAAACATGCTAAAGCAGTTTGTGGAAATTGCTTTTTATTCTTTACCAATAGTTGGTTTAACTGCTTTTTTTACAGGAATGGTTTTAGCCTTACAAAGTTATGTTGGTTTTGCCAGATTTTCAGCCGAAGGAGCAATTGCCAATGTGGTGGTGGTTTCTATAACCAGAGAATTAGGACCAGTGCTTACTGCCCTTATGGTAGCAGGTAGAATTTCTGGAGCTATAGCTGCAGAGATTGGTACAATGAAAGTTAGCGAGCAGTTAGATGCTCTTTATACTATGTCGGTTAATCCTATTAAATATTTAATTACCCCTAAAATTATTGCTGGGATTATAGCTCTGCCTATTTTGGTGATGTTTGCTAATATTATAGGAGTAATGGGTGGCTGGCTAACAGCGGTAGTCCAACTAGATTTTAGTAGCAGTTTATATTTAAAAAACACAATTGCTTTTGTTACTGCTCTTGATATTGTTTCGGGCTTGGTAAAAGCTGCAGTTTTTGGATTAATAATTACAGTTATGGGTTGTTATTTTGGTTATTTTAGTAGCAAGGGAGCTATGGGAGTTGGTAAAGCAACAACAAATGCGGTGGTTGTGTCTTCTATATTAATATTCTTTTTTGATTATATTCTAACAGTATTGTTTTTTAATATTTAGGAAGTAAAAACAATGAATAATACAGAAAAACCTATGGAAACAAATAAAAATATGGCAATTAAACTTCAGAATGTTTCAAAATCTTTTTTCTCAGAGGGAGTAGAAAAAGTAGTACTTAAAAATATCAACCTAGAAATTAAACAGGGTGAATCTTATGTTTTAATTGGAGGTTCAGGTACTGGGAAATCGGTTTTAATTAAAAGTATTATGGGTATTTTAGATATTGATAAAGGTGATATTTTTTTAGACGGTGTAGAAGTTAGTAAAATCCCTAAAAATAAAAGAATTAAAATGAAGTCGTCCATTGGTATGTTATTTCAAGGTGGAGCTTTATTTGATAGTATGAGTGTTTGCGATAATGTCGTATTTGGCATTAATGTTCATAACCGTTTATCTAAGGAAGAAGCTAAGAATATTGCCGTTGAAAACTTAGAACTAGTAGGGCTTGATTCTAGTGTGCTTAGCTTATACCCTTCAGAGTTATCGGGTGGTATGCAAAAAAGAGTAGCTTTTGCTAGATTAATTGCTACTAAACCTAAAATTGTCTTTTTTGATGAACCTACCAGTGGGTTAGATCCGATTATGTCTAATGTAATTAACGATTTAATTATAAAAACTACCAAATATTTAGGAGCAACTTCATTTACTATTACCCATGATATGGGAAGTGCTAAAAAAATTGCCGATAGAATTGGTATGTTGTATAAAGCCGAAATTGTTTGGGAAGGAACTCCCAATAGCATAAATACTGCTGATAATAAAACCTTAAATAATTTTATTAATGGAATTTACTAAGAGATTTAACTCGTGCTTTTTCAGTTTTCTTTAAGTTTTAATCCGCAAAAAGCCTGTTGTTTAAACTTAAGCAATAAAAAATATTCTATAATTGAATCTAGTAATTTAAAAAGTGTTTTAGCTTCGCAAAAATTCTTAATTTGTAATAAAAAAGAATTAATGAATGTTAAAAGCACTCTTAACTTTGATAATGCTATAGATATTTTAGAGTTAGTTCTATTGCTTTTTCCTAAAATTTTATGTTCTCCTAATGTTTTTAGCCTTCATAAAACTCTTACAAATATTAAAATCATCAAACCTCATGATATAGAAGAACTCCTTAAAGTTGAAGCCCAACTACTAGGTGAAATTATGGAGTTTTGTAAACAACACCTACAACAATTACCAAAAGAAGAGCAAGAAGAACTTTATTCTTTAAGCATGTTTTTAAAAGAAGACGATTGGGTTTTTGCTGATTTTATCTTAGATAATCTTCCTAAATTTAAAAATAATAAAAAGTATCTAAAAATTTGGGAAAGTATAAAAGAATATAAGCAAGATATTCCAGTAGAAAGTCCTATTGAAAATAATACTCCTAGCTTTCCTATTACTGAAAAAGATGTACTGAATAATTTACATTTATTAACCGCAGGTTTTGGTAAAAGCAGGGTAGAGCAAGCTCAATATGCTACAAGCATATCTAATATGTTTAATATTAACGAAGATGAAAAAACTAATTTTGTTTTTGCCGAAGCCGGTACAGGTACAGGTAAAACCTTAGGGTATTTATCGGTAGTGTTAAGTTTTATTAGAGAAAATCCCACTAAGCAAGTTTTAATTTCTACCTATTCTAAAGCCTTACAAAAGCAAATCATTAAAGAGCTGAAAGAATCTTTTGAAAGTGAAGCAGATTTTAATAATATGGTAGCTTCAATTAAGGGTAGCAATAACTATTTATGTTTATTAAATTATAAAAATCTGTTAGATAGCTTAAGGATAATTTCTAATAGCAGTTTATTTTTAACCATAATTTCAAGATGGACAAAACAAACTGAAAGCGGTGATTTAGTAGGGGGAGATTTATCACCCCTAATGTTTGAACTTTTTCCTAATTCTTTATTTAATGTTTTATTAAATAGAAAAGAAGAATGCTTGTATTCTAAATGTCCGCATTTTAAAAACTGCTTTATTATGGCAGCTAAGTATAAAACAAAGCAGGCGAATATTGTGGTTTCTAACCATGCTTTTAGCCTGCTTAATAACTGTTTAAATATAAAATACACGATTTTTGATGAAGCTCATCATTTATTTTCTACCTGTGATGATGTATTTTCTATGGATATTAGCTGTAATTCGGGCTATTTTTTAAAGTCGTGGATTTATGGTTCTAATGCTAAGTTGCAAAATCAAAGAGAAACCAATGGTTTAAAACTACGGCTGAATACTCTTTTAAAATCTAATAAAGAAGTTGGCGAAGAAGAACAGCAAGTAGACTTAATGATTGCCTCTATGCTAGATGGCTTTATTGCCTCAGTTAGTATTTTAGCAGGAGCAGGGTCGGCAGAAAGGATTAAATCTCATAATCCTAAAGATGTTATGGAAGAGTTTTTGTATCAGCTTTATTTGCATGTGCTAAAAAATAACGATGATTTAAATCAGTACTATACCTTAGAAGCACAGGTTAATTGCCAAACTTTTTCTGAAGAATTTTTAGTGGCAATTAATAATTTAAAAAAAGGATTAGAAAAAGCCATAAATTTAGGAGCAAAACTCCATACCCAACTTAAACAAAAAGTAATTTTTTTAAAAGAAGAAGATAAAAATAGCTTAGAAGAATTTATTAAAATTTTTGAATCCCTAGTGTTAAATCAGCTATTAGAATATTCTAATATGCTAGAAGAATTAGAAAAACCTGATAATCTTTTTATATATCGTTTTATTATAGAAAAAGAAGAGGGCAATGTTAATAATATTGGTCTTTATAAAAATTATGTTGACCCTTCGCAACCATTTGCTACAAGTATTTTGGTTAATCAAAAAGGAGTGAGCTTTACTTCGGCTACTCTTAGCGATAGCTATAGCGATGAAGGAGAATTTAATGATATTAACCGCTTTGGTTTAAATTACTTGGGTGATAATTTTAATATTAATACAGTTAATATTAAGTCTCCTTTTAACTATCAAGAAAATTCTAAAATTATTATTTTAAATTCGCCATCAAAAGATACAACTATACTTTCAAACTATATTTTAGAAATTTTTAAAGCTAGTAATGGCGGAGGCTTAGCTTTATTTACAGCGATTAACCGTCTTAAGCAGGTTTATAAAAATATTAGTTTACCGATGGCTTTTAATAATCTTCGGTTAATGGCTCAGCATATTAATAATCAAAAAATTGCTAATTTAATTGATATTTTTAAAGATGATACCAACAGTTGTTTACTAGGTACTGATGCTACTCGTGATGGTATTGATGTACCGGGGGAGTCTTTAAGAATTGTGATTTTTGAGAAAGTTCCATGGCCTAAGCCAGATATTTTATTAAAATCTAGGATAGAGTTTTTAGGTAGAGATTATGTTAATAAAACTATTCGTTTAAAACTTCGTCAGGCTTTTGGTAGAATTATTCGTAGCGATAAAGACAGAGGAATTTTTGTACTACTACAAAGTGCTGTCCCTAGTGAATTTTTAAAGGCTTTTCCGCAGGATATTGAGGTTAAAAAAATTACCATTGAAGAAACAATTTCCACAATAAAATTGTTTTTTGATAATAAAAATTATTAAGATTGTAATTTTGCTTGTAAAATAGAATATCCGTATTAATTTTTTTAGGATAATGATGAAAAATTTTTTTATATTACTTTTATTAGGTTTAACTGTGGCTATTTTTGCTCCTAAAGAGGCTAAGGCTGATTTTGCAGCTTGCCCGAGTGGAGGAGGAGATTATGGTCAGGTTATTTGTGGACCAAGTATTTCCGAAAATCCTAATGGAGATGGTAGTGCCAACGAAGTATGGTCGGGGCAAGATAAAAGTATGGGTAATTTTACAATCTTCCAAGCATCATTATTTTTAACCAATAATTCTAGAGTAAATATGGGTAATAACTCTATTTTAACCTTTGATGGTGGTGGTTGTAAATCTGGTAATGCTGGTGATGATAGCAAATGTCCTAATGATAGTGAGGGTAGTGGTGAGGATATTTGGGGAAAAACTATCTTAGATATAAATTCTTCAGAGTTCTTTCAGGGTGGTGGTAATAATCCTGTTTTTAATATGAGGGACATAAACTCTATTAGATTATCTAATAAGTCTATAGCTACTTTTGGGAATATCCGTGATAATGGTAAATTTACCATGCTAGAATTTGCTGTAAATGATTCTGATTTATCAATTAATAGTATAGATTTTACCAATAAAAATTCTCAGATAAATAACTTTGTTGTTACTAACGATGAAAATAATCGTGGGCAATATCGGATTACTATTAATAATGGTATTAAGGTAGCTAAAATCTATAACTTTAATCTTACCAATGCTGATATGATTATTGGTGGTAATGTTGAAACTACTCTAGAATCGGGATCAGGAGCAATTTCCTCTATTATTTTGACTAACTCTGATTTAGTTTTAAATGGTAATAAATTATCCTCTGTAACAGCTATTAATATGTTTGGAGATTCAATTTTTAAAGTTGACCCTAATTCAGGCGGACATGTTATTGAAATGGGTTCAGCTCCTTCTATTATGATGGAAAGTGGTTCAACCATGTTTGCTAAAGATATTATAGCTTATGCACCAGGTTTAGATATAGTGTTAAGAGATGAAGGTACAGTATTAAATGCTGATAGAATTTCTTTTGTTTATGATGGTTTAAGTCTTATCTCTATGGACTTAGCAATAAAAGCTAAAGCTAAAATAGGCTTACTAGATACCTCTATTAGTTGTCCTCAGGGTTGTGATGGTAGTACACAAATAAATCTTCTGGGCGACAAACTTTCATCTTATGAATTTGGTAAAATTATAATTAATGATAGTAATTTTTTTATAAGAACAGCTCAAAGTTCTATTGATATTAAAAACATGGATTATAAAGGTTCAGTTATAAAATTTGATGCTAATAACAAACAAGATAATGAAATTTTACATATAGGAAGCATTAATGTATTAAATGATGATTCTAATTATAAAATTGATCTTAGAAACCAAAATGCAAGTATAGATAAAATTAATTTAAAAACTACCGATCAACTAGATTTTATCATAGATAATTCTAGTATCAAGTTTGGTGATATTACCTGTAAATCTTGTGAAATAACTAATATTACTGGGTATAAAGATATACATGGAAATAACGCATCAACTATTACAATTAATAATTATAATGCAGGTAGTGGAGCAACAGGAAATTTCTTTGATAGTATTAACCTTAATGTTAATGGATCTTATACCAGTGATGGAGATTTCCAAGTAAGAGGTGAATCTATTTTAAATATTAATTCGCTCTTTGGCGATTTTACAAGCATTAATTTAACTGATAATTCTACCCTAAGTATTAATGGGGAGTCTAAAATTGGTTTAAGCAGTGGGAATATTGCTATTGAAGATGGTTCTGCCCTTAATATTAAAGGCGAACAGATTTTTAAAAATCCTAATGATGTTGTTATTAATAATAACGGTACTTTAAACATTTCGGCAGCTAACGATTTTAAAACTTTAAATAATGATGGTGTTGCTTATTTAGGTGGAAACTCTCATATCAATACTGTTGCAAATAATAATATCCTTAATTTATATAGTGGAGCAACGATAGATACTTTAAATAATGCTGGGTCTATTACAGTTTATGGTGGTAATTATATCGGTTATTTTTCTTCTACAGCTGATAGTAGTTTACTATTTAATGTGGATACTAAACAAGCAAAACCAGGTTTAGTTATTGATAGTATGAATCCTTATCAGGGTGAATTAGCTATTACTTTTAAAGATTTATCAGTATTAAAACCAGGCTTAAAAAATAATTATGAAATAATTAAAACAAAAGAAAGTGCAATAGGATTTACTCGTGATGAGTTTGAAAAAGCTCTAGCCGTATTACCAACTTGGTTTATTTATGATGTAAATATTATAAATAATGAAGATAGTAAAAACGGAAAAGGTGAAATAGCTTGGATTAATGTCCAAAGGCTTACTGATTATAAATCGTTAATTAGCTTAGTACCTGGTTATGGCTCAGATGAATCTATTATGAATATTGCCTCTTTGATTGATGGTGTAGTGTTTGAAAGTAATGTTACCACAGGGCTTGAAGATGTGGTAAATTCGCTAGATTTAAATTCTTGCGGTTCTAGTGAAAAAGAAAGAAGATTACTTTATTTAGCCCATCAAGGCGATAAAGATGCTTTATCTCAAATGCAAACTTCTTGCTTAAGAAATATGGCAAGCAACATGAATACCTTAAAGCCTGTTTCTAACGAAGCCTATGCTCTTTATTCGCACACAAATGTATCAAAATCTTTAGATACACTTTTAGAATCTAACCGTGAATATGTGTATTCTAACGAAATTTATTCTTGGTATAAAGGAGATGTTGGCTATACCTCTTTAGCTAATAAAGGTTATGATAGCGGTTTTAATAGTATTAATTCTATGTTCTTTGTAGGTGCAACCATTGCCCCTTTAAATACCTTTAACATCTCGGGAATGCTTGGCTTTGGTATAGGGTCTTTAAATGGTAACGATAGCTTTTTTGATGGCACAAGTAATACTTTAACCGCAGGGTTAGCAGGTTCTTACTTAACTAATTCTTATTATGCTTCGCTTTCAACCGCAATTGGTTTAACTAATTTCCGTACCGATAGAAATATTGCTTTTTTAGATAATCAATATTCTGATAATCGTAATCCGGTGGCTACATCTAGCCTTTCAGTATTAGAATTAGCTCTAAAAGCAGAGGCTGGTCGTGAATTTATTGTCAACAGCAATACTTTTGCAACTCCAAAAGTTTTTGCGGCTCAATCGGTATTAAATAATTCTGGATATAAAGAATTTGGCTCATCGGGAGCATTAAATGTGGAATCTAGTAATTTATTAATATCTGATATTGGGATAGGGGTTGAGCTTCGTCGTGAATTAATTATGCCAGCCTTTACAGGGATAAAAAATGCTTTTTGGTATCCAAAAGTTGGAGTTAATTTAGTAGAACGGTTCTACAATGCCCCAACTACTCAAATGAAATTCTTAAATGTGGCAGATGATACTTATGCTAGTATTGTTAGTGCCAATTATAGCGGACTTTTAGGGCAAATTTACGGTTCAGTATTGTATCAAACTCAAGCCTTTGCTTTACAGTTTGGCTATAATGGTGATATTAGTGTTAGTGGTTATATGAATCATAGCCTTAATGCTACTTTAAAATACAGTTTTAGGTAGTAAGATCTATGAAAAAGTCGTACTCGTTAAATCAAAATCTTAAAGAAAAACTTAAGCCTAATAAAAAGCGGACTTTATCTTCGCAAACATGGCTAAGAAGGCAACTTAATGATATTTATGTAAAATCGGCTAAGCAAGAGGGTTATGCCTCTAGAGCTGCTTATAAATTAATTGAAATTAACGATAAATATAAAATTTTAAAACCAAACTCTAAAATTGTAGATTTAGGAGCAGCACCGGGAGGTTGGTCGCAGGTTGCGGCTAAAATTCTTTTTAAAAATCCTAAAAATTTAGAAACTGCCAAATTAATAGCTGTGGATTTACTTGATATTACCCATATTGAAGGGGTAGAGACTATCAAAGGAGATTTCACCGATACCGCAATTATAGAAGAAATTAGAAACAAATTAAGTGGTGAAAAAGCTAATTTAGTAATGAGCGATATGGCTCCAAACACTACTGGTTCTAAATCTTTAGATCACTTGCGGATTATGAACTTAGTAGAATTAACTTTTAATTTTGCTTGTGAGGTTTTAGCCGATAATGGTGTAATGATTGCTAAGGTTTTTCAAGGAGGAACCGAAGCTAAGTTGTTGGCAGAAATTAAACAAAAATTTAAAGAAGTCGGGCATTTTAAACCACCTGCTAGCCGTAAAGAATCTTCAGAAATCTACCTAATTGCTAGGGGCTTTAAAGGAAGCTAAACAAATATGAGTAAACTCCATTTAGAAATTTTACCAAAAGAGCAGAGAATTTTGTGGGATGAATTAGGGGCAACACCTAAGCATTTTACTTTATATGGAGGAACAGCATTAGCCTTGCAATTAGGACATAGAGAGTCTGTAGATTTTGATTTTTTCTCTTGTGAGAAATTTATTCCAAAAAATATTTATAAAGCTATTGGTTATCTTAAAAATTCCTCCATATTGCAGGAAGCAGAAGATACTCTTACTTGCTTAATTGCAAAAGATGATAAGTTTGTTCAAGTATCTTTTTTTGGCAATATAGATTTTACCAATAAAATAGAAAAACCATTGAGTGCTAGTAATGGTATCAGTGTTGCCTCTAAAAAAGATATAGCTGGTACTAAAATGGCAACAATTTTAGATAGAGTTGCCATAAAAGATTATCTTGATATTCATGCACTTTTAAAAGATGGTATGGACTTGTCCGATATGCTTAAGTATTCTGCAAATATTTATGGTGGAATGTTTAATCCAGCTTTAAGTGTAAAAACTCTAACTTATTTTAAAGGTTTAGATAAATTACCCGAAAGTGTGAAAGAAGATTTAATTAATTATGTAAAAGAATATCATAAAACTTTAGAAAAAGAAGCATAAATGGTAAATAATCAATATCCTAAAGATTTATTAACAGTTGCTAGCAAGGTTATATGGTTTCAAAAATCACAAGAAGCCTTAGAAGATAAAACTCATTTTCTTAACTACTTAATGACCTATGGCAGTGAAGAAGATATAAAAATTGCCTATAAATATTATTCTAAAAAAGATTTCAAAGAGGCTTTACAAAAGGCAATACCAGGTATTTTTGATGAAAAATCTTGGAATTACTGGCACATAATTTTAGATATAACCCCAACTCCACCCTTACCAAGAAGAGATTTTCTAACAGAAGAAGAATATAATAGCATTCCTAAATGGAAAGCTAAAAGAGGATAAAAAAATAAGTTTTCATACTTGGAAATTACAAAAAATGGCAAAAGGCTTACAGCAAGCTAAAAACAGGGAGTTTGCTACAGCTGAAGAAGTTAAAGCAGTATTTGATAAATGTAAATCAAACTAAAAGAAGATACTAATATATTCTTTTTTATTAAACATTATTTGTTATCAGTGTTATATCTTTTTATTAGCAATTTTAGATAACAGTTCTTTTATTGCGGGAGATTGTTTAGTTTCCATGAAGTTAGAGCTTATTTTGAAAATGTTATCTGTATGAGTTTCTATTTTATTAGTATACAAAGTAATAATATCATTGGCTAATAAGC
>JAIRQL010000044.1 GCA_031256515.1 Alphaproteobacteria bacterium | reverse complement strand
CGAACCCTCCTTATTGACCCTACCCCAATTCTTTCAAAAAGTTATAGATCCCTTAAAAATGGAGGGCGAACCCTCCATAAGTTCTCGTTTCTAAATAAGTAGGTTGGTTATAGATCCCTTAAAAATGGAGGGCGAACGCTCCTTGAGTCTACAAATGGTAAATTTTTAATTTGTTATAGATCCCTTAAAAATGGAGGGCGAACCCTCCACAGTGCTTGTGTTTGTGGTAATGTTATTGGTTATAGATCCCTTAAAAATGGAGGGCGAACCCTCCTTAAATGCTCTTCAGTCCAGTTCATTATTCGTTATAGATCCCTTAAAAATGGAGGGCGAACCCTCCTTTTTTCTCCTTTATAAGAAACTTCAATCTGTTATAGATCCCTTAAAAATGGAGGGCGAACCCTCCTAAAAAAAGGAGGCAACAATGCCTCCACTAGTTATAGATCCCTTAAAAATGGAGGGCGAACCCTCCTTATTGACCCTACCCCAATTCTTTCAAAAAGTTATAGATCCCTTAAAAATGGAGGGCGAACCCTCCTAGTCTTTTTGTAATCTTTGACTTATAAGAGCTACACAATAAAAAACTTCCAAGAAAATAAGAAAAGCAACTATAATTTACATTATTTTTCTCATTTTTCTATTATTTTCGCTAACTAAATAAGAGGAGAAAGGAAACACGATATTTCTCTTTCTCCCTCCATTTTTAGGGTATCTATAAACATAAAACAGTAATAAATCTTACCACCTCAACTATTATACTATATTAAGTTTTATCTGTTGTCAAATTCTTTTTACATCTTCTATAGTTTGTAGGTCTCTTATTGTTTCTGCTTTGATTTTTTTCTTTTATCTCCATAATTTTCTTTTTCATTTTTTGGCGAATTAAATTTAGATAGATTCTTTTTTTCTCTTCAAACTTAGCATCTTTTAAATGCTTGTTTTCTTTTTTATCTCTTATCGTTGCTTCTATATACTTATCCATATCTTCTTTTGGCATACATTTTTGATTGTTTTTAGAAGTATCATCTTCTTCTTTACTAAATTTTATTTCTATCTCTTGAGTATTAAATCCCTCATTGTTACCACTTTTAGGGGTAGACATTTCTATATAAAAATAATTTTTTTGATTACATAAAGCATTTAAACTTCTTATAAAATCTGTTTTCAAAGTATTTTCTGTTTTTATTATTTCTTTATATTCTTTTTCTTTTTTCTCTTCTTCTTTTGGCTTAATTTCTACTTTTACTGTTTGAATAATTATATGTTTTTCTTTCTTAATATTTTTTATAGATTGACCATTTTTATGTAAAACTATTGCATCCTTATATTCAGTATCATAAAACTCTAAAGCTATTTTTAAATTTTCACAAAATCTATTAGTGTAAGAACTATTTTTATTTTCTTTTGTATTAAAAAATAAATTAGAATGTGATATTAAATTACGGAGTTCTTTATATTCTTTATTAGAATAATCACTACTAAACAAAGGAGTATAATATCTTCTAAAAATTGCTTGAACTTCTAAGATAAAATCAAAAGTAAGATATAATTCATTTTTTGGAATTTCTCCCCAATTTTTATCTGTAAACATACTTTGTAGCATATTTTTATTAGTTTCACCCATAAAAGAAATGTTTTTTTGTTCCACAAAGGTTAGTCTATTTTCTGTTTGATTTTTATCTTCTTCATTAATTTTTTCATTTAATCTTTTTCTAAAATATCTATTAGTTTTGTTTACTTCTTGTTTTATTGATTCAACTTCTTTATTTTCTAATAAACTACTGACATGATTCATGAATCTATCTGGTAAAAATAAAAATAGTGATTTTAAAGAATCTTCTAAATCATATTTATATTTATGCTCATCGTTTTTATATTTAATTAATTTTAAACTATTATCTTTTTTATTAGGATGTTCTAACTCTTGTCTTAATAAAAATATATTAACTAAATTTTTTACAAAATTTGTTTTTTTATCTCCTGTGTAAATTATCATTTCTTTACTAAGATATTTAGCAAAATCTGTTGTTGTTCCCCAATTATTAAAAAACTTTATAGCATGAGGTGTTCCAAAAATATCAAATGGATAACTAATACTATCTACTATCTCATCTGTTTTATTTTTTTCGGATGATTTTATTGCTCTCTCAAACTCTTCTTTAAATTCCTCTATTGTTCCTTCCTTAGGAAGTTTATTTTCATTAAACTCTAAAAATTTATCTATTAAATCTAAATCTTTTTTCTTGTTATTTCTTCTATAAAAATATTTAAATAAGTGGAAGCAAATTGCCGTATCTAATCTGCTAATTAGAGTTAAAATATAGGCGGAGGCTTTAGGTGAAAATGGTTGTACTTGTTGAGTTGTTTGATTATTATTTGCACTCATTTATAGATTATCCTTTTTAGAATTTTTTTATTGAATATTATTTTATACCTAATATATATGCAAAAAAAAGGAAATCAAGGAGATAGTACTTTAAGACAGCCTTTTCACTCTGTAAATCTTTTTACTTGAGTAATGGGAGATTTTTCTTCTACATCTTTGGGTTTATGTAATTTAGGAATGACTGGTGTTAAATTATTAGTGCAAACAAGTTTGTTTACTTCTTCAACAAAGCTACATTGTTGCGATATATTGTATCTATTATCTAATCTTTCTTTAAGAGTATTTGTAGGAGGTTGATTTATAATGTTCTTTTGTGGTTGATAATTTTGCGCTGCTTTAGAGGTATTAAAGAATAAAAGTAAGAAAAGAACATGTAAAAAGAGTAGTTTCATAATATAACCTTTTTGTTATATAACCTATACTATTTGTATAGTATACTACCTTCTGGAAAAGTCAAGGATTTTATTATTTTTAGTCTTTTATGTATATAATTATAAAAATAATTCTTGCTAATTTGCAAAAAACATTATATGCTTACCTGTTAGTTGAGGCGGTTATAGGTTTTAGCTTAAACTGAATTTTCAATTTTAACTATTTTTCGGGGAGTAGCGCAGTCTGGTAGCGCATCTGATTTGGGATCAGAGGGTCGCAAGTTCGAATCTTGTCTCCCCGACCACTTTAATATTTTTCTTATAAATATCTTTTATCTCTACTGATTACTTTATTTTATCAATATAAGAATAATTATTTTTATTATATTAAAAATAAGGCTCATTTTTATTTAAGTATGAGCCTTATTGAGTTAAATCTGAATTACATCAATCTATATAGTTTAATAATTTAGCTTAGAGTAGTCCATATTTGCTAAGTCTTCTAGTAGGGTTGTTCCTGTTGGATTCCAGTCTAGAGTTTTTCTAGTCCATTCGCTAGAAGCTAGCATATTCGCACTTACAATCCTAGCTAGCCAACCGAAATGCTCTTCTGCTTCTTCTTTAGGCAAAGATTTCACTGGAATATTTAATCTTACACCAATTTCTTGCATTATTCTTTTAATGGGAATACCCTCTTCGGCTACAGCATTATAAACCCCGCCTTTTTCACCTTTTTCTAAGATAAGTGTATATAATTTTGCCACATCTTCCACATTCGCAGCTGGGAAGTGATTATCGCCATTACCGATATAAGCTGCTAAGCCTTTTGCTTTTGAAATATTTATCAAAGGAGTTATCAAACCTTGTTTTTCGGTATTATGAACTTGTGGTAATCTTGCTACCCGCACATCAACACCTAAGTCTCGCATGGCATTACCAGCTATTTCTGTAGCTACTCTTGGATTAAAAGAATTGGGATTAAAAACATTTTCTTTAGCAATATCGCCATCTTTTAAAGACCCCATAGGAGTACCTGAGGTAATAATTAAAGGACGACTAGACCCTACTAGCGACTTTCCTACTGCCTCAATTACTCTTTTATCTTTATTGCAATTTTCTACAAAGTTAGCAAAATTATGGTCAAAAGCAGCATGAATCACGGCATCAGCTTTGTCAGCTCCTTTAACAATACTATCACAATCTTCTAATGTCCCGAAATGAGCCTCTGCACCTTTTTTTTCTAAAATGCTTGCTCCTAGATCTGATCTTGTTAAGCCAATAACTTTATGATTTAACTTTAATAATTCATCAACAATTCTTGACCCAATAAACCCTGTTGCTCCTGTAATAAATACCTTCATTACATTCTCCTTAAATTAAATAAAATTAACTACCTTTACTTAGTATACTAAACATAGCATACTAAGTAAATAAGTAGTTTAACTTTAATTTAATTCAGGCCAGAAACTTTTGTTAGCAACAATTAAATCATCTAATATCGCTTTTGCCACACTAGCAGAAGGCACGGTTTTAGAAAGAATAATCGCCTGCCATAGTTTTTGGTAAGATTTCTCTATCCAAGCCTCTACCACAAGTTTTTCTACCGCTACTTGCTGTTCCATTAACCCTTTTTGGAAAGTTGGAATCTCGCCCATATTAATAGCCTCATAACCTTGCGAGCCAACTAAACATGGAACTTCTACCATTGCATGATAATTAAAGTTAGCAATTGCTCCTTTA
>JAIRQL010000085.1 GCA_031256515.1 Alphaproteobacteria bacterium | reverse complement strand
TGCAGTAATTCTAATAATTTAGTGGCAGGAGATGGTAATTTTAATAAGTATAATCAAAGGGTTGATATTGTGTTTATTAATCGTCCTGTAGAAACTTA
Source organism: Alphaproteobacteria bacterium (assembly GCA_031256515.1). GTDB lineage: Bacteria > Pseudomonadota > Alphaproteobacteria > WRAU01 > Hepatincolaceae > WRAU01. The sequence goes on along the minus strand of JAIRQL010000085.1, from coordinate 8,908 downwards.
TAGGTTTAATTGTATTCCAACTAATCAACCAAAATAGATTTATGCAAATTTTAAAAGAAAATTCTATCACTCAAAAAACATGGTTAAAAATACAGAGCGATAATGTTCTATCTAAAAAAGTTGAAGATATTTACAAGATAGAGTCCATTAGGGCTAAAATTTTGCTGAATCGGGGAGTATCTTTAGAGGATATTCCTGTATTTATAGACCCTAAATTAAAAAACTCTATGAAAGATCCTTTTTTAATTAAAGATATGGCTGAGCTTACTAAAAGGATTCATCATTATTTAATTAGTGGTGAAAAGATTATGCTTTTAGGTGATTACGATGTAGATGGTATAACCTCAACTACTATTTTGTTTAGTTATCTTAAAAATCTTAAAGCAAATGTAGATACTTATATTCCTAACCGTTATAACGAAGGTTATGGTATATCGTTTAAAGCCTTAGAAAACATTGCAAAAATTAAACCTAAATTATTGATTTTATTAGATAATGGTACGGTATCTTTTAATGAAATTCTTAAAGCCAAAGAAGAGGGTATAGAGGTTATAATTATAGACCATCATGCGGTGGATACAAAACTTCCTGAGGCAACAGCTTTTGTTAATCCTAAAAGGGGCGATGATAGATCTTTAAATGAAAATCTGTGTACGGTAGGTTTAGTATTTTTAGTTTTGGTGGCTCTTAATAGCTACTTAGAAAGTAAAAACTATTTTACCGAGAAAAATGTTGCTAAAGAAAACTTAATGAAATATCTAGATTTAGTAGCCTTAGGTACAGTATGTGATATGATGCCCTTAGTCGGTTTAAACAGAGCCTTAGTTTTTCAAGGGATTAAAATTATCCATAAAAGAGAAAATATCGGTTTAAAAGCATTGGCAGATTCCTTAGGAATTAATAAACCTATAGATGTAGAAAGTTTAGGATTTTCGTTTGGAGCTTGTATTAACGCTGGTTCTCGTATGGGGGAATCAAGGTTAGCACTTGATTTATTCTTAGCAACAGAAGAAGCCGTAGCAATAAACTTAGCTCAAAGATTAATTAGTTTAAATCAACAAAGGCAAGTTGAGGAAGACAAAATTATTCAGGCAGCAACTCTTGAAATATCGCAACAAAATTTAGAAGAAGAATCCGTAATTTTTGTGGGGTCGCAATTTTGGAGTGCTGGGATTGTAGGAATTATTGCCGGTAGAATTAAAGAAAACTACGGCAAGCCAGCTTTAATATATTCGGTTGATGAAGCAAGTGGAGTAGCCACAGGGTCGGGCAGAAGTATAGAAGGAGTAGATTTAGGGAATATCATTATTGGAGCAAAACAAAAGGGATTATTACTAAAAGGTGGCGGGCATTCTCAGGCAGCGGGTTTTTCTTTTGCTATGGAAAAAAAAGAAGAGTTATTTAGTTTTTTAAAAGAAAAAGTTAATTTTGCCTTGAGAAATAAGGAAGTGAAGAGAAATTTAATAGTAGACGAAGTTTTGCCAATTTATGCAATTAATGAGAATTTTGCAACAAATTTGGTGCAACTGCAACCGTTTGGGATTAATTTTAAAGAACCAACCTTTATGCTAAGTAATGTTTGCTTAAGTAATATTAAACAAATTGGGCGAAATAAAAATCATTTAATGATGGATGTTAGTGATATTAAATATAAACTTAAAGCCTTTTGTTATAAGGCTCTGCCATCTATCTTGGGCGAAAATATCTTGCAACATGAAAATAAATTCGTGGATATGGTCGTAGAAACAAAACTTAACTTCTATCAAGGCAAAAACTATGTAAACTTGGTAATACTAGATATTGCGAGTAGTTAAATGGGTTATTAATAATAATGAAAGAAAAATTTACTTTTATAGATTTATTCTGCGGTATTGGTGGAATAAGAATAGGAATGGAGAAAGCAGGTGGGAGATGTGTATTTTCATCTGATTTAAATAAGTATGCTCAAGAAACATATGAAAATAATTTTGGAGAAATTCCAGAGGGAGATATTACAAAAATCAATGAAAAAGATATACCTAGTTTTGATGTATTATGTGCTGGATTCCCTTGTCAACCATTTAGTATCTCAGGGAAACAAAAAGGCTTTGATGATGTGAGAGGAACATTATTTTTTGATATTTGTCGGATTGTTAAATATCATCAGCCAAAAGTTTTGTTTTTAGAAAATGTAAAACACATAATTCATCATGATAAGGGAAATACATTAAAAATAATTTTACAAAATATAAAAGATTTAGGTTATTTTGTAGAATATAAGATACTTAATGCTAGAGATTTTGGAGTACCACAAAATAGAGAGAGAATAATAATTATTGCTAGTAAAAATAAAGGCTTTAATTTTGATAAAGTAAAAATACAGCAACCAGTTTATTTAGAATCAATTTTAGAAAATAATACTAAGGAAAATTTTTTAGATAAAAAAGATTATACATTAATACCAAAAGATAAAATAAATATTAAAGATTCTGGTTTGATTTTTATTGGGTACCGAAATAAAAATATTTGGAAGAAAGGGATAAGAGAAAACACAGAGCATTTATCAAGAGTTCATAGACAGCCAAATAGAATTTATTCTAGTAGTGGTATTCACCCAACAATTCCATCACAGGAAACTTCAGGTAGATTTTTTATTTATATTCCAAAAATAGATGAAGTTAGAAAACTTACCATTAAAGAATGCTATCGTCTTATGGGTTTTCCTGAAACATATAAAATAAATAAAACTATCACAGAAGCATATAAACAAATTGGGAATTCAGTTTGTATCCCTATGATAAAAGAATTAGCAATAGAAATAGAAGAACAATTACTTAAAGAGAGTAATAATGCCTGAAAAAATATTAACAAAAATCTATCAAAAAGCAAATAGTGAAAATATTGCAGAAATTGATACTTGTTTAGAGAATCATTTAGATGTTATTGCAAATAATTCTCTAAAATTGAAAGGTGTGTATACAGTTATTATTACATTAGGAGTTTACAAAATACTAAACCCTAATCAAGATATAAGAAATCATCAAGAAAGTATGCCTAATGGATTTTCTGGAAGAAGTTTTGATACTAAATTTATAACACCAACTTTGGCAAAACTTGATTTACCATTTATGTCAGAAAGTGGTTGGCTTACACGTTCTTTAGAACAACCATTACCATATAATAAAGAATATCCAGGTAAGATTAGTAATAAACTGGTAAAAGAATCTTTCTTAGAGATTGTTGATTATATAGAACATAACCCAAAAAATGTTGAAGATATACTGATTGTATTACTTAATAAAATAATCCCTATTAATAATAAGAATAAGATTGCTACAACTAAGATTTCTAATCCAGATATAGCAACAATTCCATTAATAATTAAAATGTTAAAAGAACATTTTGAAGAAAACTATAAAACTCATGGTGGAGCAAAGCTACCAGTTATTGCTTTTCATTCAATTTATGAAATTTTAGTTAAGGAATTAGCTAGATTTTCTGGCTGTGTATTGGGAGATTTAGGCTATAATACAACTAGCGATAGAACCTCTGGTCAAGTAGGAGATATTCAGATTTATAACTCTCAAAATAATCCATTTGAAGGTATAGAAATAAAATTAGGTCAACCTATAAATGTACAATTTACAATAAGAGCAAGAGATAAAATATTAAAAACAACATTACAAAGATATTATATCTTATCTTCTATTGGTATTGTTGAAAAAGAAAGAGTAGAAATTGAAGATATAATTAATAAAATTAAAGATATACATGGTTGTCAGGTTATAGTAAATGGACTCTATGAAACATTAAAATACTACTTACGATTAGTATCAAATTTAAATGAATTTCTAAACTATTATGATGAAAAAATTTCTAAAGATATAGAATTACAACCAGTTCATAAAGATAAATGGAAAGAAATTTTATCAAAAAACAATCTTATTTAAGTAAGATAGGAAAGGGAATATAATATGTATCATATTCCCTCTAATATTTAAGCTAAGCCAAAGCGGTAGAGATTCTTGAAAGAGTTTCTTCTTTACCTAGTATAACCATAATATCAAAGTTAGAAGATGCAGAAACAGTTTTACCAGTTAGTGCAACTCTTAAGCCTTCGGATGCTTTGCCGAGTTTTATGCCACGAGTATCGCAATGTTCTTTAATGGTATTATGGATACTATCTTTGGTCCAGTCGGTAATATCGTTTAATATTTTAAATTGCTCTTTGAGAATATCTTTAGAATTATTTAAAACCTCAATAGCTTTGTCATTAAAAATAAAAGGTGGTTTTTTAAGATAAAAACTAGAATTTTCCACAAGTTCAAGAATAGTTTTTGACCTTTCTTTAATAGAAGTTAATCCTTGTAATAAATAAGATTTATAATTTGCATTTAAAGAACCATTTTCTTTAGCAACAAATTCTTCCATTAATTCTAAAAGCCTTTCGTTAGGAGTATTTTGGATATAATGATGGTTAATGCTAGTTAATTTTACCATATCAAATTTAGCAGGAGCTACATTAACATCAACAATATCAAACCAAGCAATAGCTTGTTCTGGAGTAATGATTTCGTCATCACCATGCGACCAACCTAGTTTAAGCAAATAATTACAAATAGCTTCTGGTAAAAATCCTAAATCCTTATAGCTTTCTACAGAAATTGCTCCATGCCTTTTAGATAATTTAGAACCATCCATAGCATGAATTAAAGGTAAATGGGCGAATTCTGGTACTTTCCATTCAAAAGCCTTATAAATTTGATACTGCCTAAAAGCATTAGTAAAGTGATCGTCTCCTCTAATAATATGAGTAATATCCATATCATGGTCATCAATCACTACCGCAAACATATAGGTAGGTACATTATCGCTTCTTAAAATAATTAAATCATCTAAGGTATTGTTTTGAACTTCTACTTCTCCTTTTACAAGGTCTTTAATAATAGTAGAGCCTTCTTTATTAACTTTTAAACGAATAGCAAAAGGCTTGTCTTCATATTCGGCAAAATCGGTAATTTCACGACAGCGACCATCGTAAACATAAACCTTACCCTCAGCTTCAGCTTGTTTACGGCGCTTGTCTAAATCTTCTTTAGTACAAAAACATTTGTAAGCATTACCACTGTGTAGTAGTTCTTGAGCTACCTCTATGTGTCTTTCTTGTCTTTGCATTTGGTAGACAATTTCTTCATCGTGATTTAAATTAAGCCAAGACAAACCATTAATAATAGCATCTACTGCTTGTTGAGTAGACCTTTGTAGGTCGGTATCTTCTATTCTTAAAAGGAATTTACCACCAGTATGTTTAGCAAATAAATAGTTAAAAAGGGCAGTTCTTGCTCCGCCGATATGTAAGAAACCAGTAGGGCTTGGGGCAAATCTAGTTCTTGTATTCATTAAATTACCTATGTTTATTTATATAAGCAAAAATTTAACATATTTACTAAAAATTTGCAATTGCCTAGAGTTTTGTTATAATAACCTTTTCAAGTTAATTTGTAAAAATATCATGAGTTTGTTAGTTTCTTTTATTTTAAGTATCCAATTTTTAGAGTGGGTTTCTTTAGTTGCTGGGTTATTATATATTATATATCTTATTAAAGAGAAGAGAATCGCTTGGCTTTTTGGATTTATTAGTTCAACCTGTTTAGCTATTGTAGTTTTCTCAGAGCAAATTTATCTGCAAGCTATCCTGCAGGCTTTTTATGCCCTAATAGCCATTTATGGATTTATCAAATGGTCTAAAGTAGATACCAAGAAGAAAAAAGTACTAAAAATTTCCGAATATCCTATAAAAACTCATTTAGTATTAATATTTATTGCAGTTTTAATTTCTGGGTCTTTAGCTAAGGCTATGGAAATTTTCGTGGAATCTTCTTATTCTACTTTAGATGCTTTTATTTTTGCTTTTGCCATATTAGCCACTTATATGCAGGCTAATAAAATCCTTTCTAATTGGATATATTGGATTATTATTAATGCTTTAACTATAATTTTGTATTTAGATCCAAAGCTATATGTTGCCTCAACATTAATGTTAATCTATTTAGGCTTAGCAATTTATGGATACATAAAATGGAAGAAAAAAATATCTTTGCAAAAAGAAAGTTAGTTTTACAAGATATCCTTAAGCATATTCAAAAAGATTATGGTAAAATTATTACCATAAGCCAAAGCCAAGTAGCTTTAAGTAATGATGTTTTTTTTATTGAAACCTCAGCTAAAAAGTTAGTATTAAAAATTTTCAATAACAAAAATAAGCATTTATTTAATATCCATAATCATAAAAGGCTAATTAATTATTTTGCAGAAAAAAATCTTACACCCTCATGCTTATTTTTTAATCATAAGTATTGTGTTTTAGAATATATTAAAGGAACACCTTTACAAACTAATAATATTTCTATAAAAAACTTTACAAGCATTATTAAAGAAATCCATTCTAGCCAATTAAATATTAATCAAAGAAATTTTTTGCATACTACAAAGTCTTATTTAAAGGGAATTCCATCGCAACATTTAGAAAATAAATTATTTAAAGATGCAGTTTCTTTGTCGCAAAAATTATTTACAATTATTGCGAAGTTTCCTAAGGATTATACAGTTTGCCACAATGATTTAAATGTTAATAATTTTATCCAAACTCAAGAAAAACTTTATATTCTAGATTTTGAATATGCCACAATTAATGACAAATATTTTGATTTTGCCAGCATTAAAACTTTTTTAAATAAAGATGATTTTGCAATCTTTATAAAAAAATATGATATTAACTTAGACGATACAAAATTATTTGCCTATAGTAGATTAATAGAATTTATAAGTAGTATTTGGTGTTTTATGATGAACTATCAAGAAGATGCCGAAATCTATGCTAAAGCAATGATAGAAAAAACTAAAGATTTAAACTAAATGAAATTAAATTATAATGTGGAAGTTATTGCCTTTGATGGTAATTTGAATGATATAAAAATCCATCAATTTAGCTCAAGAAGTAATTATTTTGTTAATAGTATTATTATAGAAACTAGTAAATCTTTAATTTTGTTTGACACTCAAGATGAATCCTATGCTGAATTATTGCTTGCTTATATTAAAGGCTTAAACAAGCCTCTTAGTAGGGTTATTATTAGCCATCCACATATAGATCATTATGGTGGACTACCTGTTTTTAAAGATATTCCATCATATACTACAATTGAGATTCTAAAGGATTTTGCCATAAAAAATCTTGATAATAAATATATTCCTAAGTTTGCTATTGAACCAAACTTTGAAATTGATAATCTTAACTTTACAGTTTTAAATATGGTTGATACTCATTGCCCGAATCATTTAGTTATGTGGATTAAAGAACTGTCTTGTGTATTAGTTGCTGATTTAGCTCAGTATAACGGGCATCTTTTAGCTTACGATTATAATGGTTTTATTAAAGCCTTAGAGACTATTGCTGAGCTATCGCAAGGATATACCACTCTTTTAAGCGGACATGGTAAAATTACTACCACTGCTACTTTACAAGAAAATATTAACTATTTAAAAGAATGCCAAAAAATTTATTTAACGGCAATTAACGAAGAAGATTTTGATAAAAAACTTCGGGAAAAATTTCCAAACCGTTCAAGAATCAGGGTTAGTTTGGGTCTTTTGTTAAAAAATAAATCATTTATTTATAAAGGTTAATAAACCTTATTAATAAATAGAATCGTATAATCTTCCTATTAATTAATTGTTAATTATCTTATAATCTTAATTATTTATTAGGGTTGTAAGGATTTTTGTAGCAGAATCTTAGTTTAGTTATTAATGAAAAATTTGTAATAGTTAATAAAAATAGTTAATAAATATGAAATATTTTTTATTGTTTTTTTATTATATTTTTAAGATTTTCAAATAAAACCTAGATAATTCCTATAGTTCAGCAATGTTTAAATATATTAATTTTTTATTTACTTTTATAGGTTTATTAACTTTTTATTAACCATTGCGATTTATACTTCTTAATAAGAAGTTAATTAAAGTTTAAAACTTAGTTAATTTTATAATTAATAAAAAAATAATAAAGTTAAAACAAGGAATAATCACTATGACTAGAAAATATAAAAAATTCATTGCATCTACAATTGCAATATCTTTAGTATCAACTGCAGGCATTGCCGCACAATTTAAACCTATAACTAAGGTAGCAGGGGTTACAAATACCGAAGAAGCTACTCCTTATGTAAAAGTAGGAAATACTTACGAAGTAAATGGTGTTAAATATGAACCAAAAGTAGTGGATGATTATGATGTAATTGGAATTGCTTCTTGGTATGGCGACCAATTTCATGGTAAAAAAACTGCCAATGGCGAATTATTTGATATGGAAGAGCTAACAGCTGCTCATCCAACTTTACCACTACCTTCTTTTGTTGAGGTAACTAATGTTGAAAATGGTAAAAAGGTAATTTTAAGAGTTAATGATCGTGGACCTTTTTCTAAAAATAGAAGCATAGATATTTCAAAAAAAGGTGCTGAAATACTAGGCTTTGAAAATCAAGGTACTACTAATGTTAGAATTAGATTGCTAGCTAATATTTCAAAAGAAGCAGCAGTAGAATTAAATAAAATTAATATGCAAAAAAATGCTGAAAAAGATAAGGTTAATGTAGCTCCTGTACCTACTGTAGTGGCACCACAACAAACAGTATTATCTAACACTGAAGTTGCTAAAACTACTCCAGTAGCAAATGAAGTTGTCGCCAACGATGTAGAGGCTGTTGCTCCAGTGGCTATTGATACTCCAAAAGCTGAAGAAGGTATAAGTGTAGCTTCAAGCAATAAAAAAGTAGATGCACTTGGTTTCGTAGATAAAGAAGAGATTTTAAAATCTTCAGATAATAAATCTAAGAAAACTATTAGTTTAATTGAACCTAATAATGTTAAG
>JAIRQL010000039.1 GCA_031256515.1 Alphaproteobacteria bacterium | reverse complement strand
AGGTATGACCTTTTTCTTTTAATAAAGCCCTAAGATTGTTTTTAGTAATCCTTTGTTTTTTCCCCATATTAGTTTCTCCTTTGTTATATTAATATTATTATATCTTATAAGTATATCAACACACTCATTAGTTGTAAATATAATTTTATAGTTGTATTTTAAAATAAATTAATTTGCTTTTATATGGTACTGCCCTTTTAGTAAAAAACTTAATAAACATAAGGCTTACAATCAATAGGGGGAGTAGTAGGGGATAGCTGAGGTGGTAATAAAAATTATCCACTTTTTAGATATTCTTGATTCTTAGATTTATCAAAAATTTTAAGTAAAAAATTAGTTTTTTTAGTAGTTATTTCGTCGTTATCGGTAATTTTCTTAAATAAGAATTTAGCATATTGTAAGGAAGAACTCATATAAGAAGAATGGAATTCTAAATCTACAATTTTAAATATCTGCGAACCACTTTGATGAACTCCTAAAATATCGCCAAATCCACGAATTTCCATATCTTTTTCAGCAATATAAAAACCATCGTCGCTTTCTTTTAAGATTCGTAACCTTTTTTTGGCAGTTAATGAGATTTCTTCAGGATATAACAGTATACAAATTCCTTGTTCGCCACCTCTACCCACACGACCACGAAGCTGATGGAGCTGAGCTAAACCAAAATTATGAGCATCTTCTATTATAATTATGTTAGATTCTGGAATATCAATTCCTACCTCTATAACCGTAGTTGCTACAAGGATTGCACCTTCTTTCGTATTTTTAAATTCGTTAAGAACTTTATCTTTTTCTTCTAAAGACATTCTGCCATGCACTAAAAATAACTGCTTATTGCTAGCATATTCTATTAACTCTTTAGATAAATAATCGTATCGCAATACTGAAGAGGTAAGTTCTACTTTCTCAGATTCTTCTATTAAAGGGCAAACCCAAAATACTTTTTCGCCCTTACTTATAGCTCGCTTTAAACCATCTACAAGCTCACCTAAACGACCTTTAGAAACAAGATTAGTTTGGATAGGCTTTCTGTTTTTTGGCTTTTCTTTAATATCTAAATATTTAATATCTCCATATAAAGATAGGGCTAAAGTTCTTGGAATAGGTGTAGCTGTAGTTAAAAGTAAATTAGGATTATTGCCCTTATTAAGTAGTTTTAATCTTTGGTCTACCCCAAAGCGATGTTGTTCATCTATAATTACTAGTCCTAAATTTTTAAAAGAAACACTATCTTGAAACAAGCTATGAGTACCAATAACAATATTTATATTACCAGTAGCTAAACCGTAGAGGATATCTCGCCTTACGGATATTTTCTCTTTCCCTTTTAAAAGTTCTACTTTAACATTTAAGGCTTTAGCATATTGTAAAAAATTTTGATAGTGTTGCGAGGTTAAGATTTCGGTAGGCGACATTAAAGCCACCTGATAACCACTTTCTATAGCAAAAAGAGCCGCCATAAAACAAACTATGGTTTTACCACTACCAACATCGCCTTGTAATAATATGGTTGAAGGGGTAGAATCCTCAAACTCTTTTTTAATATTAGCAATGGCTGTTTTTTGGTCGCCCGTTAGCTCAAAAGGAATTTCTTTTTCTAAAATACCGGTAAGTTTGCCATTTATATTATATTCTAAGCCTTTTTTTAAATTAACAGTATTTCGTAAAATAATTAAATTTAGATGATAAGAGGTTAGTTCATCTATACTTAGGCGGGTAATATTTTTAGAATCTTTATCAATATCTGCAAAAGATTTAGGATTATGGATATTATTAAGAGCCTCTTTAAAATTAGGGAAGTTGTTATCTTTAATAAATTTTTCGTCTAGCCACTCGGGTATTTCACAATTATTTAAGATATTTAAAGCCTGCCGAATAAAATTTGCAAAACTGCTTGAACTAATCCCTTGATATTGGCGGTAAACACATTCTATTGGCTGTAAAGTTTTTAAACTAGAACTCGGTAAAACCTGTGGGTGATTAAATGTATAAACTCCCTTATAAAATTCAGGAGTTCCTAAAATTACAACTTCTTCATCTATAGGTAAATATCTTTCTAAGTAGCCTTTAAAAACCTTAAAAAAAGTGATATTAACTAAATTACCCTTGCTATCGCTACAAACAACTAAAGTTCTACGAGGGCTTTTTTGATAAGAAAGAACCTTAACTTTAAGAATACAATGCTCTTTTATTTTTAATTCACTTGCATTTTGGCAAAAATTCCTAATAATTATATTAATAGGGAAATAAAACAAAAGATCAAAAACTGTATAAATACCAATTTCATTAAGTTTTTTATTAGTTTTTTCAGCGATATTCTCTAAAGTGTTTACATTAGCTACTAAATCTAATAAACTTGATTGCATGAATTTTACAAGCTACTTTTATGATTAACAATATATTAGAATTAAACAATATTTTAAGTAATAATACAAACTATAAATTATCTAATTTAACTAAAGATTTTTCTAAGTTTTTATTATTAGAACTCATAGAAAATTCACAAGATTCTTCTATTATAGTTTTTCCTAATGATAATGAGGCTCAAAGTTTTTTTGATTTCATTCAAAGCTATAGTAAAACTTTAAAAGTTAATTTTTTTCCTAGCCTGCCTAATCCTTTTTCGCAAATTTCACCGGCAAAGTCTTTAATGGTTAAAAGGATAGATACTTTAGCAAATATTTATCTTAATAAGAATAATAAAAACATTGTAGTTAGCTCAATCGCTGGGCTTATTCAAAAGACTTTAGCACCAAACTATCTTAAAGATAATTTCCTTGCTTTAAAAAAAGGCGATAATCTAAAAATTGAAACTCTTATAGATTTTTTAATTGCTAAAAGCTATAAAAAAGTTTCTATGGTTATTAGTGAAAGCGAATTTGCGGTAAGGGGTGATATTTTAGATATTTGTATTCCACAATATGGAGCAGTTAGAGTAGATTTTTTTGATGAAACTATTGAGAGAATCCGCTTATTTGATATTTTATCGCAAAAATCTTTTGCTGATATTAACGAAATTAGCATTAAACCTGCTGTTGAAATTATCTTAAATGAAGAAACTATCCATAATTTTAAAATAAATTATCAAAGGCTTTTTGGTAAAATTAATAAAGAAACCTTTGAATTATTAGATAAAGGTATTTTACCTAAATTTATAGAAAACTATATTCCACTTTTTTACGAAAAAACTACAAATCTTTTAAGTTATATCGGTAAGGCAAATATTTTTGTATTTGATGGTTTTGTGGAATCGCTTAAAGAAAGTATTAGCTTATATACAGAAGAATATAACTATTTAAGCGATGCTAAAAATATCTTTACTACCTCGCAAGATATTTTACCACCAAGTGAACTAATCTTCTCTTTAGAAGAAACTACTTCGCAATTAAATAAAAATAAAATGTTTTATTTAAGTAATCTTAAAAAAGATGAAGATAATAATCTTAATTTTGATGTTAAAACGGTATATCCATTATGGAGTGTTTATAAAAATCAAGAAAAATCGCCACTAACAGCTTTAACTAACTTTATTAAAGATAATAGTAATAAACAGTTTTTAATTTTTATTTATGAAGATTCTTTCGCCGAAAATATTAAAACCTTATTACAAGATTATCTTAACAGAATAGTTATTATTAATAACCCTAATATCACCGAAGGTTTTATTTTTGAAGAAAAAATTATTATTACTCAAAGTGAAATAACTGGGATTAAAAAAACTTTTTCTAATAATAAAAAGAAATCTTCTAATAAAATTTTACAACAACTTTCTAGTATAGAAATTGGCGATATAGTACTACATGTAAAACATGGCTTTGGTGAATATAGGGGAATCCACACATTAAGTGTTAATGGTGCAGACCACGATTTTTTAGAAATTAACTATAGAAACAATGAAAAACTTTTTGTTCCTGTAGAAAATATAGATACTATCACAAGGCATTCTGGGCAAAATGATAATATTGTTTTAGATAAACTAGGATCATCGGCTTTTGAGAAAAAAAGCAATAAAATTAAAGAAAAAATTAAAGATATTGCTTACGATTTAATCCAAATCGCCGCTCAAAGAAATTTAAAAAAAGCTCCTGCTATAAATTTTAATCAAGAAGAATATAATAATTTTCTACAAGGTTTTCCATTTGTAGAAACTGAAGATCAACTTAATGCTATCAACGATGTTTTTGACGATCTACAAAGTGGAGTTCCGACTGACCGCCTTATTTGTGGTGATGTAGGTTTTGGTAAAACTGAAGTTATTTTACGGGCAGCTTTTTTAGTGGCGAATTCTGGTTATCAAGTAGCCGTTGTTGCCCCAACTACTTTGTTGTGTAATCAGCATTATAATAATTTTAAAGAAAGATTCAAAAACTTTGCCATTAATATAGAGCAACTTTCAAGATTTACTCCAGCCTCTAAAAGAAAGCAACATAAAGAAAACTTAGCTAATGGTAAAATAGATATTATTATCGGCACACATTCGCTATTAGCTAAAGATGTTAAATTTAAAAACCTAGCTTTAATAATTGTAGATGAAGAACAAAGTTTTGGAGTGGTTCATAAAGAAAAACTTAAAACTTTTAAAGAAGAAGCTCATATACTAACATTAAGTGCTACTCCAATTCCAAGAACTATTCAATTAGCTTTTAAGGGAATTAAAGAGTTAAGCATTATATCTACACCTCCTGTGGATAAACTTCCAATTATTACTTATATTTTACCAATAGATTACCTGCAGATTAAAAAAGCAATATTGCGAGAAAAAGAACGGGGTGGGCAAGTATTTTTTGTTTGTCCAAGAATTTCAGATATTTCGGAGATAGAATCAGCTCTTGATAGATTAAACTTAGATATTAACTATATTGTAGCTCACGGGCAAATGCCAACAGATACCTTAGAGCAAAACATGATAGATTTTAAAGATAAAAAATACGATGTTTTAATTTCTACGAATATTATTGAATCTGGTATTGATCTTCATAATGTTAATACCATGATTATTTTAAAATCAGATATGATGGGGTTAGCTCAGCTATATCAATTAAGAGGGCGAGTAGGTAGAGGAAACAATCAAGCCTATGCTTATCTTTTATACGATAACCATAAAAATTTATCACCAAAGGCAGAAAAAAGATTACAAGTATTACAGAACCTTGATTATTTAGGAGCAAGTTTTTCTTTGGCATCTTACGATTTAGATATGCGAGGAGCAGGTAATTTATTAGGCGAAGAACAAAGCGGACACATTAAAGAAATCGGTACAGAGTTATATCAAAAATTATTAGAACAAGAGATTAAACATATTAAATCAGTCCAAAAAAATAGTAATGAGATAGATATTGAATACTATAATTTTTCTCCTAATATTAATTTACACATTCCGGTATTTATTCCAAAAAAATATATTTCAGATATGGAAACTACTATGGAAATATATCAGAGAATAGGAAGAATTACCGAATACTCAGAAATTGTTGAGGTAAAAGAAGAAATGCTTGATCGTTTTGGTAATTTACCTTATCAGGTGGAGAATCTCTTTTTATCCATAGAGTTAAAACTTGCTGCTAAAACTGCCTTAGTAGAGAAAATTAATTTTGGTAATAAAGGAATTCAATTGAGTTTTTATCAGCAAAATTTTCCTAATGTAGATGCTCTTTTAAACTATATTCAAAGTAAAAAAGAAGTGCTGTCTTTAAAGCCTGAGGGTTCTATTCTTATACATGTGGATAATCTTGAGGTAAATCAGCAAATTAAATTAGTTTTAACAACTTTAAGTGATATTAAGAACTTACTTCATTGAAAATTAAAAGTTTGCAATTACTTTTATATTCTTCTATGGTTAAGATAGTGAATTTACTATAAGTTGTATTAGGAGGTATTAGATGAAATTATTTGCTGGATTACCAAAATCATCATTGTTTATACTAGGCAATGAAACCGCCGAACGGTTTTCGTACTATGGTATGAGAGCAATTTTAACTCTTTATATGATAAGTATTATTCAGTTGCCCGAACATGTGGCTAAATCTTATTATCATTTATTTATGTCAGCTAACTACCTTTTTCCTATATTAGGAGCAATTATTGCTGATAGATTCTTAGGAAGATTTAAAACTATCGTAGTATTTTCTATAATTTACTGCTTTGGAAACTTTGCTTTAGCTTTTTTTCAAGGATCGTTTGTTGGTATGATTGTAGGTCTTACTTTAATTGCTATTGGTTCTGGAGGGATTAAGCCTTGTGTATCCGCTTTTTTAGGCGATCAATTTAAAACCGATGAACCTAGCCTTAAAACTAAAGCCTTTAATTTCTTTTATTTTTCAATTAATTTTGGCTCATTCTTTTCATCACTTTTAATTCCTTTAGTTAAAGAATTTTATGGTTATACCGTAGCTTTTGCTATTCCTGGTGTATTAATGATTATTGCCACAATTCTTATTATGTCTGGTAGAAAATATTATACTGTTCATCAACCTAATCGTGATGAAAAAGGTGTTTTTTTTCCAATTTTAAAATATGCTTTTACCACAAGAAAAGATGGTGAAACTTTTTTTACCAAAGCCTATGAAAAATTCCCTAAAGAAAGTGTTGATGGAGTAATTTCAGTACTTAATGTTTTAAAAATATATGCAATAATTATTGTATTTTGGTCTATGTTTGACCAAAAAGGATCTTCTTGGATTATCCAAGCTAAGGCAATGGATCTTAATTTTTTAGGTATTAACTTATTACCAGAAATGATGCCAGCCCTTAACCCAATTATGGTAATGATATTAATACCAATTATGGTCGGAATTGTATATCCGATTTTTAAATGGAGTCCTTTACAAAAAATTGGGATAGGTATTTTTGTTGGCGGATTAGCTTTTGTGTTCGTAGGAATTATTGAAGAATTTTTAGCCAGAGGAATTCAAATAAATGTAATGTGGCAGATTATTCCTTACTTAACTCTTACCTTAGCTGAAGTATTTGTTTCTATTACTGGATTAGAGTTTGCTTATACTCAAGCTCCAAAAAATATGAAATCTATTGTAACTTCTTTTTGGTTATTAACAACTTTTTTTGGTAATATGCTAGCTGCTATTATTTCAGGATTCAATATCTTTGAGGGAGCAATGTTCTTTTATTTCTTTGGATTCTTAGCTATAGCTCTTACTTTACCTTATTGCTTCTTAGCTCGTGGCTATAAATTAAGAAATTTTTAAACCAAATATATAATATTAAACTCCCTTGTTTTTTAAGTAGGGGAGTTTTTTTTATACCTTGTATCCTATATATACCAACACTTTTAAATATTGTTTAATAAAAAACTTGTATTTTTTTTATATTAATCTATACTTATGGGTTTATTAGTTTAATTTATACGAGGAG
>JAIRQL010000093.1 GCA_031256515.1 Alphaproteobacteria bacterium | reverse complement strand
AAAAATCCCCCTTCTTATTTCTTCTATAGAAATCAAGCAGTTTAGATTATATTAAATCTTTTTGCGAATCTTCAATATTGTCTTTTTCTTCTACTTCTTCTATTAATTTTACTTTAGATACCGACTGCACTACTTCATCATCGTCAAGTCTAAACAAAATAACCCCTACCGATACACGGCTTGTGATTCTAATATCTTTAACTTTTTGTCTAATTACTTGACCTTTGTTAGAAATGATAATAATTTCATCGTCATCTTCTACCACAAAAGAAGCTACAATATAGCCGTTTTTGTCAGATAACTTACCGCCAACAACTCCTTTAACACCACGATTAGAAATACGGTAATTATAAGCAGAAGTTCTTTTACCATAACCATTAGAGGTTACAGTTAAAATAAATTCTTCTTTTTCTTCTAGTTCAAGAATTTTGTCTTTTGGTAAATTAACTGCTATTTCTTCTTTTGATGAATCGTCGTCTTCGGCTCTTTCTTCTTTTCTTTTAGCGATGGCATATTTTAGATATTCATCACGAATTTCTATAGATTCTATTTTTTCATGTTGTAATATAGAACCATTAACCACATAATCACCATCATCTAGCTTAATTGCTCTAACTCCGTTAGAATTTCTTGAGCCAATTACTCTTAAAGTTTCTAATGGAAAACGAACACACTGACCTAAGTAAGAGCTAATTAAAATATCTTGATCATCATTACATAAATGCACTTCTACCAAGCTATCACCAGCATCTAGTTTCATGGCAATTTTACCTTTAGAATTAACATTAGAGAAATCTTTAAGTTTACTTCTTCTGATATTTCCGCTTTTAGTAATAAAGATAATATCTTGATCTTCATCGTAAGTATCTTCTATTGGCAAGATAGCAGTTATTTTTTCATTTTTTTCTATAGGAATTAAATTTATTATAGCTCTACCAAAGGCTTGAGTAGAAGACTCTGGAATTCTATAGCATTGTAATTTATAAACTAATCCTTTATCAGTAAAGAACAAAATATCCGCATGCGAATTTGTAGTTAAAATATTAGTTACTACATCTTCTTCTTTAGTATTTGTACCTATTTTACCTTTACCACCTCTTTTTTGAGTTTTATAAGCAGTAATTGGCATTCTTTTAATATAGCCAGAATTTGTTAAGGTAAGGGTTACTTCTTCTTTTAGGATAAAATCTTTTTCAGAGAATTCGTCAAAAACTTCTTCAATTTGAGTTTTTCTTGGAGTAGCAAAAGATCTAACCTCTGCTAGCTCTTCTTTAATAATTTCCATTAATCTAGCAATTGAAGATAAAATTTCTAAGTAGCCTTTAATTTCGGCGGCTAATTCTTCTAAATCGCTTTGGATTTTTTCTCTTTCTAGACCTGTTAATCTATGTAATCTTAAATCTAAAATACCTCTAGCTTGAGTTTCAGAAAGATAATACATACCGTCAACAACTTTTCTATCTGGCTCATCTAAAAGTTCAATATATGGAGTAATGCTTCCTGCTCGCCAAGGTTTTTCCATTAATCTTTCACGAGCAACTGCTGGTGATGGCGAGCTTTTAATTAGCTCAATTACTTCATCTATATTTTCTACCGAAATACCTAAGCCTGCTAATAAATGGGCTTTATCACGGGCTTTTTGCAATAAGAATAAAGTTCTTCTTCTAACAACAACTTTTCTAAATTCTATGAAGGCAACTAAAACATCTTTAAGGTTAAGTAATTTTGGCACACCATTATCAATTGCCAACATATTAACCCCAAATGAGGTTTGGAAAGAAGTATATTTTTGCAGATAGTTTAAAACTATTTCAGGTTCAGCATCTTTTTTAAGGTCAACTACAATCCGCACACCATAACGGTCGGATTCATCTCTAACTGCCGAGATAACATCTAGTTCTTTAGAATCACTTTTATCTTTAATTTTAGATATTTCTTCAACTAATTTAGCTTTATTAACCTGCCAAGGAATTTCTTTAATTATAATAGTTGAACGAGATTTAGATTCTTCAATTTCAGCTACTCCGCAAATTACCACACTACCACGACCAGTATGAAAAGCACTTTCAATACCTTTACGACCAAGTATTTTTGCACCAGTAGGAAAGTCGGGACCTAATACAAACTGCATTAATTCGCTGATAGTTGCTTCTGGATTATCTATTAATAAAAGGCAAGCATCAATAAGCTCACCTAAATTATGAGTAGGAATATTAGTTGCCATCCCTACGGCAATTCCACTAGCTCCATTAACTAAAAGATTAGGATAACGAGCAGGAATAACCACTGGTTCGTTTAAGGAATCATCATAGTTAGGACGGAAATCAACGGTATCTTTATCTATATCGTCTATCAAAGCATGAGAAGAAGAAGCCATACGAGCCTCAGTATATCTCATAGCTGCTGCTCCATCACCATCCATTGAACCAAAATTACCTTGACCGTCTATTAGCGGTAATCTTAATGAGAAATCTTGAGCCATTCTAACAAGGGCATCGTAAATTGCACTATCACCATGAGGATGGTATTTACCCATTACATCCCCTACAATTCTTGCCGACTTACGATAAGGTTTATTATGAGTAAAGCCACTTTCAAACATGCTGTAAATAATACGACGATGCACCGGCTTAAGTCCGTCTCTAATATCTGGTAAGGCTCTGCTAACGATTACACTCATAGCATAATCTAGGTAAGATTTTTTCATCTCATCGTAAATAGCAACTCTTTTTATATCTTCACCAGAATTTGGGGTATTAGAACTAGGTGGATTATTATCAAACAAATCATTACTCAAAATATTTTTTCCTTAAATTAAAATAGAAGAAAGGGTCAAGAAAAGACCATTTATATTTTACAATTTTTTCGTTAATTTAACAAGATTATTCTAAAGTTTCTTATAAGATTTCTTTAATTTTATTAATAACAAAATTTGTAATATTTAGGGTTTCTCGCTTTGTTTCTAGAGTAAACTCAGCCAAAGGTTTAGCATAGTTATGCAAATAAAGATTTTCATGGAATTTTATATATCTATTAGCATAAAAATTTTTAGAAAAGAAAATATAAACTCCTACATTTTGAGAAAGCGAACAACTCTCAGAAATCATAGAAATAGATTCACCACTAATAATTACATAATTAGAAACTGCCAACATTGCTAAATAAGGATTTTTTCCACTATTATTATGGTATCCCCAGAAATAGCATTTATCTTCTGCTATTAGAGATTGCAATTTTGTTTTAAGATAATTTTCGTTATCTTCCCCTGTTCTTCTACTAGTGGTAATAAAAAGCGATCCCCCAGTGGAGAGCTGAATTTTATAAAGATACTCAAGTAAATCGTCTATTGCCTCTTTATTAAGCTGAATTTTCTTAGCACTACCACCTATTACCACTGTTATAATTGGCTTATTAAATTTTATAAAGGTTTCTTGCCAATCTTTTAAAGATATATCTAGTTTTTCTTGCGATAAATTATGTGGAGCTGAAATAATCGGTATATATTTAGGGTCATTATATTTTTTTTCCTTATAAGAATGATAAAAAATTAAGTCGCCATATTTTTGCGATAATTTCCCTACTGGCATTAAAAAAACTAGCTTAGCTTTAGGGTATGTTTTTTTTAAAGAAACAGCATAAGGTAGCGACTTTCTACCAACTGCAATTATTAATTGCGGTTCTGTATAGCTTTTTAGGTCTTTATTTAAAGTAAATAAAAATCTTTCTAAAAGGGTTTCTGGCAAGTAATTTAGGAAACTTTTTTTAGCAGTAATTATTTCAGTGGAATCGTTATTAAACCCCGATAACACTCCATTAAGCTGTGAAATATGCCCGCTATTACCATCGTGAATTGCTATTATTTTCATTAATCAACTATTTTTTGTTTATTATTTTCCTTTGTTATTATATCATATAAATTGTATAAGAATTTATGAAAAAAAATGCAAAATTTACTTCCTCCTTTAAAAATAGTTTTAATTCATCCTCGTGGTTTTTGTGCTGGGGTTAAACGTGCTGTTGATATTGTCAACAAAGCCCTTGAAATTCATGGTAATCCTATTTATGTAAGACACGAGATTGTTCATAATAAAACTGTGGTAGAAGAATTTAAAAACAAAGGAGTAATCTTTGTTAATGATGTTGATGAAATCCCTGCGGGTTCTACTGCAATTTTTTCGGCACATGGGGTTTCTTGCAAGGTAGAAACCGAAGCAAAAGAGAGAACCTTAAACTACATAGATGCTACTTGTCCTTTGGTAAAGAAAGTTCATAAAATTGGGCTAGATTATTATAATGAGGGCTACCAAATTATTTTAGTAGGACATAAAGGTCATCCTGAGGTTGAAGGAACTTTTGGTCGTATTCCTAATAATATTTTTATTGTTAGCTCTACTACTGAAGCTGAGAAAATTATTATTGATGAAAGTAAACCCCTTGCTTATATCACCCAAACTACTTTATCTTTGGATGATACTAAAGATATTATTGCGGTATTAAAAAGCCGTTTTCCTAATATTGCTGGTCCAGATAAAAATATTTGTTATGCTACCCAAAATCGCCAAAATGCGATTAAATCTATAATTAATGATTTAGACTCTTTAATTGTAATTGGCTCTAAAAATAGCTCTAATTCTAATCGCTTAAAAGAAATTGGCGACAAACACGGCAAACTGGCTTTTTTAATTGATAATAAAAACGAAATCCCCTTTGATAAAATTCAAGAAGTACAAACCTTAGGTATTTCGGCGGGAGCCTCTGCCCCTGATAGTGCTATTAATGATATTATTAATGCTATTAAAACTAATCGTCAAGTTATTGCTATTGAAGATTACGAATATACTAAAGAAGATGTAATCTTCCACCTCCCTAAAGAGCTAAGGTAGTGTTTAGGAAATTTTAGGGAGAGGAAAATTAATTATCTTAAGGCATTTTGCTGTATCTTCTAAAGGATTGTACTAATTGCCAAATTAAGGCTACTAGCACTGCTGTGAAGAAAAAGTGAATCCATCTTTGCAATGGAGATGTAATACTATAATCTAACTTATGGACTATAGGAAAAAAACTATAGCTCAGCACAATATCTGTAAAATCATTTAAAGATTCAGATTCAGAGAATGTATGCTCAATTATCGTAATATCTAATGTAAAATAACTTAATATAAAATCAAACTCATAGTTATAAATAATATATTCTATAATACTACCTAACAAAACACAGGAAATAATCCAAATAACAGCTTTTAAGGAATTTGTACCATGACTATTGGTAATCTTATTAAATAATAGTATAGGGTTTAATAGTGTAAAGTTTTTTTTCCAATTTTTAGTTTTTAACCAAGTTTTAATTTCATTCCCATCTTCCTTTAACTTTTGGTTCATTTCTCGTTCATAATATTCCCAAGCTAATGGTTTATTATTTTGTTTTATTGCAAGGTCTTTAACTATTCTATAAATATCTTGATTATCTGCCGATTTAGGGTCATCCATAATAATATCTTTTTCAACTGATGTATTTTTGGCATTTATTTTACTTATACTTATTTGTGATTTAGTTAATTCTAAATATGTAAAACTTGTTGCAGAAATATCTAAGTCACCACTAAATTTAGCACTATAAAAATTGGCTTCACCACTAAATATAACACTATAAAAATTGGCTTCACCACTAAATTTAGCACTATAAAAATTGGCTTTATCACTAAATGTAGCACCAATAAAATTGGCTTCACCATTAAATGTAGCACTACCAAAATAGGCTTCACCATTAAATGTAGCACCATAAAAATTGGCTTTATCACTAAATGTAGCACCAATAAAATTGGCTTCTTTTAAAAATATAGAGTTTGAGAAACCATTAAAACCGTTTGCAACAGCCTCACGAAGAGTGTTGTTTCCTACATGAAAACCTCCTGCAAAAATACAAGAAGCCAAATTATATGTAATTTCTTTTTCAGCAGAACCTATTTCTACAGCTTTTGCAAATATACTATTTGGAAATACCCATTTATTATCATTGATACATATTTTATCTTTTGATTCACTATTAGTACATTCTTGCATGAAAAGATAAGAATGTTCAGAATTAAGAGATTCTCTATGTGGCTTTAATGCCTCCCATTCTGTTTGATTTCTAACTATTATGTATTTATTACACGAACTTTTAACAAAACGATTTTTTAAAGAACGGATTTTAACAAAAGGCAAATACTTTTTATATTTTCTTCTAGTTATGCTTTTATATTTTTTCCCTCTTATTGTTATGCTATCACCAAATCCAGAAGATATTTTTTTAGCTGTATTTTTTATATATTTATAAAAATAACTATTTAATTCTATTACATCTACTTTTTTTCCTGTTAATAAGGGATTTTCTATTACCTTGTATGTAAATGTTTTATCTTTTAAAGCTCCTTTAGTAAACTTAAACTCAATATATTTTTTATCTTTACTTTCAGAAATATCTAACTGAACTTTCTCATTATTATTGTTATCCATTTTTAATACCTTTTTATTATTATATTTTAGGTTTTGTAATTTGTTTAACATCTTTATTTAGTCTACTTTCTACTTTTTTAATATCCTCTGATGGTGGAAGTTCTTCGGGATAAACATTTTCTTTTATTAGGGCTTCTCTAATAGTTTGATTACTACTAATATGCTGATTAGTAATACTTTCTTCCCCCTGTAAATCTTTATCTTTTACATTTTTATTAGAAAGTTGGGTAGCTAATTTTTTAGCTGTTATAGCTATGGGGTCTAGGAAATCTGCCAATGGTCTATGCTGATATTTTTCAGGTACTCCTAACTTTTCTTTCATTTGTTTTGTTGTATTGCCACCAAAAAGAGTTTCATCACCTTTGCTTCTGACTCTTGCAAACCCTTCGCTATCTACTCCTCTTTGATATAATTCTTCTGAGAATATTCTTTCTGCTTCTTTTAACTCGTATCTTTCTAAAACTCTTTCATAATCTTCTTTTCTTTGCATTACTAGTTCAAAGTTTCTTGTTTGTACTGCAAAATAATTTTGAGCAAAGGCTATTTCTTCTTTTCTTGAATCACCATTTTGAGCTACCAAATAACAAGCATATCTAGTTAGTTTATAATCTTGAATTTCTCTTTTTGCCGTTTTACCTATGTTTATCATTTTCCCGACGGTGGGAAAATGATCCTCTGCCTTATGTTTATTAGCTTCGCAAGAAATTATAGCTTTTTTTATAACCTCTTCAAATCTCTCCCATTTCTCATAACCAAGAATCTTTTGTAAATCCCTAGCATAAATAAACTCAACATTATTTTCATCTTTATGCCAAATATTCTCTAAATCTTCAAATTTATTCTTAAAAATTTCTACACTCATTTTTTACCTTCTTTGAAACTTTTACATTATATACTTATCTTTTAAAGGATTGAAACTAAAAAAAGAGCTATAAAAATCTAAGGAAGTTATCATCAGATCTTTATAGCTCTAAATATTTACTGTTAAAAAAACAATCTTTTAAAGAACAACTCCTAAACGAGATTTAGATTCCATGTTTTTAGTGTTTAGTAATTCTAAAAATTTGCCAAAGTCGTTATTTTGAGATTTTAACATATCTCTAAATTGTTTTTGTTGCGACATTAATAAAAGCACACCATTAACATCTACATTTATAATATAAAATCTATTTTCTTGGGTAGAATATTTAACTTTCCACACAATATTTAAGATAGTATCTTGATTTTTAGCATCTTTAACTTTTGGCTCAACTATCATTCTAACATCGTATTGAGTATCAGATTTTTTCTCAACTTCACCTAAAGTATAAGTATATTGATTATAATAGGTGTTAAAAATTTCACCATATAGTAATACCATAAACTCTTTAGATAGGTCTAAAAATCTTTGTTGATCTTCAGCAGAAACATCTTTGATTACTTCTCTACCAATTGTCCATGTTGACATATAAGTAAAAGCAAAATAATTATTAGTAACCTCAGCTAAAAATGCGAATATTTCTTGATTGCTAGTTTTATTTGGCAACTCTGCATATATACTATCTAGCATACTTTTTACAAATTCTTTAGCATTATCGGAAGTATTAGTAAAACTTTTAAAATCTGCTGTTGTAGGTTGTGGCTGAGCTGGTGTAGCTTGATCTGCCGTTGGTTCTGCTGGAGCTAAGTTTGGATTTTGTGCTTCAGCTGGAGTAGCTTCGGTAGCAGGGCTAGAGGTCTCTCCTGCTTGTGGTTGAGCCACATCTGTAGCGGCTTCTTTTTTAGGGGTTGCTTGAGTTTGTTGTTGCTGAACTTCTGCACCATTTGGCTTTGGTGTTTCATCGGCTGCAAACAAATATAAAGGGGTCAATAATACAACCACAATAAAAAACTGCAATAGCTTCATAATTAATAATTCCTATAATATTTTAAATTCTTAAATATATGATATACTTTTACTAGTATAATATGAAAAATATAAAAAGCAAAGATATTTTATATGCCAACAATTAGCTTAAAAGAACCATTTATTTGGCTAGAAAATTCTCCTATTAAAAACTTAATTTCAGTTTTAAAAAGTGATAATAATCATACCTTTTGTTTTGTTGGTGGTTGTTTGAGAGATTCTCTTATAAAAAAACCATTTACCGATTATGATATTGCCTCAAGCAATACTCCCGAAGAAAATATGCTACTGCTAAAAAAATTTTCACTACCCATAATTCCTATTGGTATTAAGCATGGTACGATTTCTACAATCATAGAAAATCAGAGTTTTGAAATTACCTCACTACGGAAGGATATTGCTACCAATGGTCGCCATGCTGAGGTAATTTTTACCAAAGATTTTTTTGAGGATTCCCTAAGGCGAGATTTTACCTTTAATGCTCTTTATTTTAATCCTATATCTGCAGAATTTTATGACTATCATAATGGAGTGGAAGATTTACTTAACCGTAAAATTAATTTTATTGGTAATCCTGCTGATAGAATTAAGGAAGATTATTTAAGAATCCTTAGATATTTTCGTTTTTTTTGTTTTTTTGCCGATAATATTGATAAAGATTCCTTAGAGATAATAAAATATTTATCGCCAAATTTAAAGAATTTATCTCGTGAAAGAATATCCCAAGAGTTTATTAAAATTTTAACCCATCCTAATCCTACTAAAACTCTTCGCTTAATGGAGGAATATGAAGTATTTAATAATTTATTTGCTATAGATAAATACTCAATTTTAAAGTTTGAAAATATCTGCGAGATTGAAAAAGTTTTTAATCTTGAACCAAATTTAATTTTAAGGGCATCGTATTTATTAAATAATCCGGAAGAAGTTAATAAGTTTATTTTAAAAAAATCTGATGCAATGCTTATAAAGAACGTGGTGCAACTAAAAAATTTTATTAATCAATATAAAGTAGTAGATTATGGAGAAATTTGCGAATTGGTTTTACACTACGGCTACGAAAGTTTAATAAATGCCTTAATTATTAATGGAAGTGTAGAGTCTTATAATAAACATCATTATATTGAAATTATTAATAAACTAACCGAAAAATCTCAACTTGAATTTCCTATCAGCGGCAATGATTTAATAAATTTAGGCTTAAATAGTACCGATATTGGTATTTATATGAAAAAAATTAAGCTAATCTTTTGGCAATATCCTTTAAAAACTAAAGAAGAATATCTTGAAATTATTAAAAATTGGCTGAAAGTATAAAATAATTATACTCTTATATTTAAATAAAATCTTACTTGATTGATATAATGCTTGTGCTGTGATGGGGAATTAGAATGTATAATTAATAATAGAGCAAGAAGAGTAGAGGGAACAACTTTCATCTGGCGACGACTTTAAGTAGAACTAAGAAATGAGTTAATATCTTAGTTTACAA
>JAIRQL010000060.1 GCA_031256515.1 Alphaproteobacteria bacterium | reverse complement strand
TATGGATTAGATTTTAGTTTATCTTGCTTTCAGCAGAGTTCATATTATCGTTTTAATAGTATCTTGATTATAGTTGTTAAACTTACTCCCTGATGATAACCTTTTATAATAAGGGGCTTCTATCCTAAGCTACTTACTCATAGCTTTTGTTTACCTTAAAGTCGTCGCCAGATGAAAGTTGTTCCCTCTTCCTATCTTGCTCTTCTATTAATTTTACATTCTAATTCCTTATCTCGGTTTTATTATATCTTCGGCTTTTTTTCTTGTTGATAACTATTTTAGAAATATTTGTTAATTTGCAACTT
Source organism: Alphaproteobacteria bacterium (assembly GCA_031256515.1). Lineage (GTDB taxonomy): Bacteria > Pseudomonadota > Alphaproteobacteria > WRAU01 > Hepatincolaceae > WRAU01. The sequence goes on along the minus strand of JAIRQL010000060.1, from coordinate 13,650 downwards.
TAATTATTAAATTCTATACTTGGTTTATTTTTATCTAGAATAAACCTATTGTAAGAACTACAGCAGTCTTTTAATTTATTAAAAAGAAAATCCATACCAATATTTGAGCTTGGCAACGAATTTAAAGGTTTTTCACTAACAAAGATTACATTTTTAGTATGTTCTGTAATTTTATGAAGGTCAGATTCTAACCAATTTAAACTACGGCAAACCACTTTATTTTCGCCATCTAAATAAACCACTTCTCCTTCTTTAGGATTTTCAACTTTCTCTTTACCTAAGGGTAGAAATGGTTCATTGCCTTTAGCTAAGCCAATCTTCAAAGAACTCTTAAGTAAATTAATATCTTCACCGCCAAAAGGTGCTAAAGATAGCAATGAGGCTTCATTATAAATATCCACCAATGGATTAATTTTTCTTAATTTATTATCATGCGAGGCTTTAGTTAAATAATTAATAGAAGCTCTAGCTTGTTTATCGGTAGGAAACATCTTATAAGTTTCTTTCCAAATTTTAACAACTCTTTCAGATTCCTCTAAATTTGGTTTATAAAATTCCTTAATTGGCTGATTTTCTATAGAAGATAAATTTAAGTTAAATAGAGCTAACCCAAAAATTTCTAAATCTGGAAATAAACTAAAAACATTGCTATCTATACTAACTTTCATAAATTACTCCTTAAAAAATTATTAGTTAAGTATAAAAGGGAAATAACACTATGTAAAGTATGCTGAAATTATTTGTGTTGGTATTATAAAAAATAAGTGAGAACTAAATTTTACTTCAATTCTCACTTGTTTAAAAAAATAAAAGAAATTAAAATGTTATCCAGTTATAACAAAACAATCTTTACCTTTAGATTGTAATATCTTACAAGACTGCTGAGCCTGAGCTTTAGTTAATCCTGTAAATTTAGCTATAAACATATTGTTTTTCTCAATTACAGCAACTTTATTTTTCTTAAGAATCTTAGAGGTAGCTTTTATGCCAGCAATATTATAAGAAGTACGCAGAGCAGCTGTATAGTTAGAAAAAGCTCCTACTTGTAATGAGTACTTACCTTTTTTAGAAGATGTTTTAGTTGCTAACTTTCCTTTTACAGTCGGAGAAATTTTAATTTTTTGTTCAGATGTGAGCTTATCAATATAAGGAACTTTATCTATGGTATAAAAATTATTTGTTTCTGTACTAATATTAGCTAGATTTACACTATACTCACTATCTAAATTATAAGAATCTGATAAACTTTCTTGGTCTGCAGTTTGAACTACCGAAGGTTGATCGTTTATAACATTTTTTAAAGAATCTGGTTTAGTATTATAGGTAACCTCATTTTTTCTATTAGCCTCAGCAATTTCAAAACCAACATCAATAACTTCTTTCATGTAATCATCACGACCATGTGCAGTATTAAAACCCATAACTACTGCAATGATTCTAGTGTTATCTTTAGAGGCTGAAGTTACTAAGTTAAATCCTGAAGCACTAGTATATCCTGTTTTAATACCATCAATACCGCTATACTCTAGCAGTTTGTTAGTACTAGTGTATCTTGTTTTATTCCAATTAAAGTCTGAGATTGAAAACAAACTATAATAAGCATTATGATGCACCATTAAAATTCTTGATAATCTTGCTAAATCGTAAGCAGTAGAATAATTATTTTTGTCAGTAAGACCATGAGGATTAGCAAAATGAGTTCCTGTTAAGCCTAGCTCTTGTGCCTTAGCATTCATCATATCTACAAAGCCTTGTTTAGAACCACCAATATGCTCGGCTATGGCATAAGCAATATCATTGTTTGATTTCACAATAATTGAAACTAAAGCATCTCTTACTGCAATTGTGCTACCAGCTGGTAATCCTAATTTTGAAGGAGGTAATGCGGCAGCATCTGGTGAAATTTTTATTTTAGTATCTAAGGTTAAACTACCTTCATCTAGTTTATCAAACACAATAAAGAGAGTCATTAATTTAGTTAAAGAAGCTGGATACATTCTTTCACGAGAATTTGCCTCTGATAGTATTTCGCCGGTATTATAATCAATTGCAACATAGGATTTTGTTCTTTCTGGTTGTGAAAAAAAGAAAGCATAAGAACTTTCAGACAACAAGAAAAAAAACACAAAGCAACTTAGCAATGCTTTATACTGATACTTTAACATTATTTTCCCTAACTATTCCATAGATTTTTTATTATTTGCTTTTATTACTTAGACTTTATTTTAATTTTATAAAAAAAATTTGTAAAGCTAAATTTTAAAAAATAATAATATATTTTTCTAAGTTAATCTTAAGAGTTTATTAACTTTTTTAATTTAACATTATTGTAAAATAATAAAAAATCCCCTCTACAGCCAAAACCATAGAGGGTAGTTGGAATAATCGCTAGATGAACTAGCTACACCCAAAAGAGTGTTCTTTAAACAACCTATAAAACACTTTGAGCAAAGTTGCAAAATGTATATTAATACATAAGCAACTGAGCTAACCCAAAGTACTCTACTTTAAAAATTAAAGTAGTTTGAGAATTTATCTCCTTTCAGTCGCTAGAACCAAGTTTAATTGCTTCGCAATAAATTTAGATTCCTGCGGTTTATATTAGGAGCTTTACTACGATGTGTATAACAATACATGAGTAGTAAAGCGACAACATATAAACTCAAAATACTTTATTTTAAAAATTAAAATAGTTTGAGCTTTATATTATGAGCGAGGTTATGCAGTGTATAGGGATACATAAATAACCGAGCGAATTAATAAAAAGCCAAAATACTTTAATTTTCAGTTGTTAATTCTTGTAAAATGCTCTCTAAGGAAACACTTTTTATCTTATCACTATCTAGTATACTATTTTGCACTGGCTGCGACAAACGAGAGCCTTCTATAAATAGATTTGCTAATTTTGCTCCTTTTTGCCACAAGTCAATATAGGCTTTACTGCAATCTTCTATGGTTGAATCTTTACTTAAGATTATGGTTTTTGCAATTCCTCCACTAATAAATGGTTGAATACTTGTCATCATATTAATATGAGATTCTAAACTTAAGGCTCTTACCCCTCTTGCACCATTAGGAACACTACAATCAAAGATAGATAAATGTTCTTTTTTTAATGATCTAGCTTTCTCTAAGCCCATGCTTCCTGTAACATAGATATTTGCTTCAATAATATCTTTTTTCAAAAAGCCAAGATATTGTAGCACTGAAAAATTAGGATTTTTAAAGTTATCTATAGGGATTCCCAGCTTATTAACACAAAAATCTTCACCTAAAATTGGGATATTAAAAGCAAATTCAATATTGGCAATATTATTTAAAGTATTTTCAATTTTTTCTAACTCAATCTCACTAAAACCTTTTACTTTTAGAGATTCGTGATTAACTGCAGGAGCATCTTTAAGGGTTTTATAGCCTGTCATATACTTAGAAATATCAAGGATTTCTTCTTCGTTATATTTAAGAACTTCTAAGGCTAGTAAAACTTCTTCGTTAATAACTTTAGAATAATTGCCGTTTTCTTGCGATTTATACTTAACTAAAGCATATTCTGGTTCAATACCAACGGTAGAGCAATCCATTAAAACACTAATACTAGAGGCTAAAGCAATACTAGATACTTGAGCATTTCTAAAGCCAAATTCTGTACCCAGTTCTATAGCTTTATCCCACGAAGATAAAACCTGATTAAGCAGGTTTTTATCATTAATATACGAATGATTAAGAGGTGTAGGAATAATAGTAATACCCTCATATTCTTCCGTTTTACCATAGGCAACTTTTCTATGATTTTGTAAAACTCTTAACATATTGCTAGCATTTTTTTCATAGCCATCAAAAGAACCTTTCTTTTTAGCAATAATACTTGAGGTTTCATATGCTTTTGAGGTTAATAAAGAACTAATAGCGGCTGCTGTATTTCTACCTACTTCGCTATCGTAAGCTAAGCCCATAGACATAAGCAATGCACTCATATTACAATAACTAATACCAATAGGACGAAACTTATTAGAAAATTCTGCAATTTTTTCTGAAGGATATTCCGACATAGAAACACAAATTCCTAAAGCTAAGGTAAGCAACGATACCACATAAGAAAAGTTATTTGTATTAAAAGTGGTATCTTGATTTCTAAAGTGCATAAGATTAATAGAAGCCAAACCGCATGCAGTATCATCTAAAAACAAGTATTCAGCATGTACATTACTTCCTTTAATCTTGCCATCAACAGGACAAGTATGCCACTGATTAATTGTATCGTCATATTGTAAATTAGGTTCTGTACAAGACCATACAGAATAGTTTATCTTTCGCCATAAATCTTTAGCATTAATACTTTTAGCAGTACTGCCATCAACCCTATTGATTAAATCCCATTTTTCATCATTAAGGACTTTTTCTAAAAATAAATTAGAAACCGATACAGTAGTAGTAGAATTTTGACCAGCCACTGTGTTATAGCTTTCATTTCCTAAGGCAATCATAAAGGTATCAAAGTCAAGTGTATATATTTCTTGCTTAGCTAAAAGTAGTACACTTCTAATAAATTTTTCAGGAATCATTAAAGATTTCGCTATTGATAAAACACTTTTTAGTTTAGAGTTTTTATCAATATTAATTTTATCTTCAAGAGAACCCTCAAACTCTTTACAAATATTAAGAATTAATTGTAAAACTTGATGATTGATTTTTGAGCCAGTGATTAAAGAAATCACTTTTTGTTCTTCTTTAAGTTTCCAAGAAACAAACTCTTCAATATCTGGATGATCAGCATCTAAGATTACTCTCTGAGGAACAAGCCTTGCAATCCCTCCAGAATTAATAACTCCGGCTGTTGTATCGCTAATTTTTAAAAAGCTAATTAAACCTGAGGAAACTCCACCACTTGATATAGCTTCACCTTTAGCTCTAAGGTTAGAAAAATTTGTGCCACTTCCTGAACCATACTTAGACAATCTGGCTTCTTTTACTACTAAATCTAGGATTCCATCTTTTCTTAAAAGATTGTCTTCCACTCCTTGAATAAAGCAAGAATGAGAGTGTGGTCTTTCGTAGGCTGAGGTTGCATTACGAACCATTTGCATACTTTCATCAAAATAGAAATGCCCTTGAGCTTCGTCTTTAATACCATAAGCCCAATGTAAACCACTATTAAACCATTGTGGAGAATGAGGAGCAGCAATTTGATGGCATAGAATATAACATATTTCATCAAAGAAATTTTTTGCAGATTCTTCCGAATCAAAATAATCTAGTTTGTATCCCCAGTAAGTCCAAGCACCTGCTAATCTTGTAAAAACCTGCTTAGCTGAGAACTCTCCAGTAAATCTTTGATTTAATGGTAATTTCTCAAGTTCTTCCATATCAGCTTCAGACTTCTGCAACCATTGCGGAATACTATTTTCTGAGATTTTTTTCGTAATTACTGGGACATCTGTTTTTCTAAAAAATCTTTGGACTAATATATCGGTAGCCTGTTTAGACCAAAAACTTGGAACTTCTACTTCTATAGTCGTAAAAAAAGAATTTGCTTCAGTGCTTTTTATTTCTACAGAAATTTTTTTAAATTCAGCTCCAAATATATCTTCCGTCAGATTCTTTGTAAATAATTTTTCAACTTTCATAAAAAATATTAAGTAATAGTTAATAGAAATTAATAAATGGTAAACTTTAGGATAACATGTTTAATATTTTTAATCAACACAAATGAAAATCTAACAAAAATTTCATTAGACACTCTAATAAAAATTTGCTAAATTAAACTTTATATTATAAGGATTAATAAAATGCGATTAGTTGTGTTTATTCTAACCATATTTTTTGGTAAAAAAGTAGGATCTGACGATTTTGGCAATATCTACTATTATTCTAAATATAAATTATTTGGTAGAGAAAGAAGATGGGTTATGTATAAAGGCTCTAAAGAACCTTCAAAAGTTCCTGATTATTGGGAAGTTTGGTTAAGACATATATCAGATAAACCTTTAGATATTTCTTCTAAAAATGATTGGCAAAAACAACATTTGCCAAACTTAAGTGGCACTTCTTTTGCTAATATGTATCATAAAAATAAACAAATTAAAAATGCTAATAGCTATCAAGCATGGGAAGAAAAATAGAATAATATGCTAGAATTTAATAATAGAAAATTAAATATTATCATAGGACTAGTTGTTATACTGATAGTATTTATTTTTTTTGCAGGTATTTATAGTAATTCTTCAACAGATACTAAAACTAATTCTTATAGAGTTTCTGTTAGTAATGTTGAGGGTATTAAAATAAAACAAGATGTTAGTATTGGTGGCTATGTTGTGGGTTATGTTTCTTCTATAGGAATATTCCAAAACATGCCCTATTTAGTTCTTAATATTGATAAAAATGTTCTTTTAACTACAGATGCACGGGTGCAAATATCTAATGCCTCTTTATTTTCTTCAACAAAACTTATTAATATAATTAATGGGATTGATGATGAATTTTTAACTAACAATTCTTATATTTCTGATAGTACACTAGGTGTAGATTTAGATAAACTTCTTAATATGATAGAAATTTATTTAAAACAAAAAAATAATGGATAAATAATGAAAAATAGAACTTTAGAATTTGTTTTTGGCTCAGCAATTATTGTAATAACTTTAATATTCTGTTTATATGTTTTACTAATCGCTATTAATAATACATTTAAAACTTATAATTTAAATGCTACTTTCTCTAATATTGGTTCTTTAACTGAAGGTTCTAAAGTTATTATTAATGGTTTTGAAATCGGTCAGGTTCGTGAAATCAATATAATATATCCTGACTATAAAATTAATGTTATTATGAGCATTAATAAAGATATTAAGATTCCTAAAGACAGTGTATTTAGTATTCAAGCTGCTGGATTTTTTGATGCTCCAACCATAGCTATACGACCTGGTACATCTCCCCAATTTTTAACTAAAAATGATACTACTTCTAATACTCGTGATTTTGTATCTTTAGAAGATAAAATCGGTGATATTTTTTTCAGTATGACTAATAATTAAAAAAGTATAGATTAATGATTATAAGATTTTTATTATTGTTTTTTGGATTTTATTTACTAACTTATGCAAATTCTTTTGCTGTTGAGTATACAAAATCTTCACAAGCTCAGGTGCGGGTTTTAAATAAGTACACTGGTAAAACTGAAAAAGTTACCTTAAAAGTTGGTAAATCTTATATTTTTGATAAGAATCTAAATATTTTATTAAGAGCTTGTTATAAATCTTCAGTCCAAGATGAACCTGAAAGTAAAGCCTTTATTCAAGTTATTAGAGTTGTTTCTGATTCTCAAAGAGATAGTGATATAAAAACATTAGATATTGCTATCCCTAAAGATTTCAAGGTAAAACTTAACGAAAATGAAATCCCTAAATTTATCTTTAGTGGCTGGCTATTTGCTAGCTCCCCTTCTGTAAGCTACTTAGAAGATATAACCTACGATATAACTCTTTTAACCTGTTATTAAAGCATAATTGTTTTAATAGCTATGAAAAGATAGTATGAATCTATTGTTGCAACTTTTCAAGTTGTAGTTAATTTCTATTGTACATTATAATATAAAGTTTTACTGCTAAAAATGATGCTATTTTACAAGACATAGTTAAGTCTCAACATAAAACTATTGAGTTCGTTGTAAATGAAACTTTAGAAAACTATTTTAAACCTCCCCGCCAGTAGCGAATTGATATCATAAGTTCATATATAGGAAAAATTAGTGAGGTAGAAAGTACCCGTAAACTTGTTTTTGCTAAACTTCTCTATTATATAGATTTGGATAGTCTCAGAATTTTTCAAATAATTACATACATAGAATGTTTCACGTGAAACATTCTATGTATAATAATATTTCTTTGTATGAAAAAATATAAAATCTGAAACTATTAAATTTTTAATAAAATTGAATAATTTATTGAAAATCTTTGGTATTAATCATAAACAAATCTTTGGCGGGTATACATAAAAAATGGAGAGTGCATATGAATACTTAACATTTCCATATATGGAAAGTTTTCGCTAGTAAAAGCCTCTGCAGTATTGGCAATACCCATAGCATTACCACCAATATAGATTCCTGAATAATTTATAAAAATTTCATCACACATTTTTTCTTTAATGAGTGCATGAGTATAGTGCGAAGCCTCTACCGAAATATAATTTATTCCTAAAATTCTAAGGATTTTCATGGCAATTTGGTTATTAATTTCTTTCTCACCACAATTAATAATCATTAATTTACCTTGATTTTCTTTATAGAAAGAAATAATTTTTTCTTGGTTATTTTCAACATCAGCAACTGTATTATAACCTCTAATCTCAGCAACCTCTAGTATACTATAATATTTAGCATACTTTGCTCCAGTATTTGAAGTAATTAGCATAAGTGGAATGTTTGATTTAAAAATATGATGTTCAAAGGGAATCGTTTTACAGCTATTTGAAACTATAATGTTTAAAGGAATGGCAGGCTTTCCTTGTGCTATCCTTATATCCTCTAAATCTTTATCAAAGATATGAGCAGTAATATTTGGTTCATCTCGCAGTGTACCAGAACCTATAATTACCCCATCACTCACTGCCCTTAACATATTCATAATCCAAAAATCAGCTAAGCCACCATTTTGATCTTTAGTATTATTTTTAGCGATTAAAGTTCCATTGGGTTTATCGTTAAAATTAATTTTACCATCTATGGAAGAAACAAAACAGGCATGTAGAAATGGTCTATCTTCTGGAGAATCTTTAAACAATAAGCTACCATAAATATCTTGAATCTTAGGAGAGTTCAACAAATTATTTTTATAACTTTTATCTATATTAGAGTAGATATTTTCTAATTTAATATCTTTTGATTCAAAAATTTTTCTAGGAAAATCAACCATGTATGTGCTATATTTGTAATGTTTGGACTAATAAAGTATAAACCTATAATTGAAAATTATGCAACGACTTTTTAAATCTGCCGATATTGAATCATCCTTAGGAATATTTTTTGATAGCTTTATAAAAATAATGATTGCTATCACTGTATTCTCTAGTGTTTTACACTTTACCCTAGATGATATTTTTAAAGATATTCTTCCTTCTTTTGGAATTTCTATTGTTGTTTTACAAGTTTTTTTATTAATCTATTGTCTTTACTTAAATAAACGAGGGAATACTGAGGCTATCCCGCTACCTTCAGGAATTTCTGCCAATCGTTTTTTTGTATGGATTTTTGCAATCATGGTTCCTACCTATACCGCTACCAATAACTTAGCCTTAAGTTTAGCAGTAGGAGTTGGAGCAAACTTTTTAAGTTCCTTATTAACTATGATTTTAGCCTTGTTTAGTAATATAATTTTAAGATACATCCCCTCTGCAGCTCTTTTTGCTACTGTATCTGGGGCTTCTATGGCATGGTTGATACTATCTCCTATTAAAGAGGCTTTTAATACTCCTGTTATTGCTTTTGTTTGTTTTTTTGTGGTTTTACTAAGCTATATAGGAAACTTAAAAATAAAAATTCCTCCTTTGTTGTTATCTGTAGTTTTAGGAATTATCATTGCTTTTGCAACTAACAATAATGATATAGTAGCAGTTAAATCTTCACTTTCTATTTTAGGATTTTATCTCCCTAGCTTTTTTGATAATTTATTAATAGGAATCAAACAAGCCTATAACTTTTTACCAATAATTTTAGCAATAACTATTGTAGAGCTAATTGCCAGCATTCAAGGAGTGGAGCAAGCTAAAAATCTTAATGCTAAATATAATACTCAGTTTAGTATTTTTGGAGTTGGCTTTGTTTCTCTTTTATCTAGTTTTATTGGCAATCCTTTTACTTTAAGTGTTCTTTGGGGATATTCTACTTGGACTAAAATAGGTGCTAGCCGAAACTATGTTATTTATCTAGGAATTTTATTTATTTTACTAAGTCTTAGTGGAATTTCTTTTTTCCTAATGCAAATAATCCCTGTAGCTAGTGTTATCCCTATTATTGTTTTTATTGGGCTTATTAATATTGCCGATACTATAAAAATGCACTCAGACAAATATTATCTTCCTATTATTATTGGGATGATTTTTCCATTGATGGATTTTTTAAAAACTACAACAAGCGATTTATCGGTTTCGTTAAATTTTCTTGCAAATGGAGCAACCATAATTTCTTTATTCTGGGGAAGTATCTTTGTATTTTTAATTGATAAAAAATACCTTAATGTCGCAATTATGTTTGTAATTTGTAGTGTATTATCTTTTGTTGGGCTAATTCACTCAAATAGCATTCAACTTTTTGCTGATACTACCTTTACTATTATTTATTTAGTATTTGCTCTTATTTTTGGAGTATATTATTTAGTAGAGAGATTTAACCTTAAAAAGAATATTTAATAAAACAGTAGATTTATCTAAGTAAAGGCTTTGTGAGGTTTTAGCTAAGTATTTTATCTCATTAAGCAAACTATCTACTTCTTCTAAATCTACATTATTTAAAGATATTAATATGTTTATAATAATTGTAAAAGCATAAGAATAATCAAAATTTTCTTGAGATTTTAACATATTAACTAAACTAAAAATATCCATATTAGTGGTATTTTTATTAAAAATTTTAAGAATTTCTAAGTATATTTTTAAATTATCTTCATTTAAATACCACAGCAAATTAGCATAACTTCCTTGTGCCATATGGATTAAATTAGCTATATTTTCTTCTTGATAAGGTATATGTTCGGTATGTAGAATATTTAGCATATCCTCTGCTGATAAATCTTTAAACGGTAAATTAATACACCGAGATTTAATAGTATCAAGCAAGCTATTATACGAATGAGAAACCAATAAAAATAGAGTGTTTTTTGCTGGCTCTTCTAAGTTTTTTAATAAGGCATTACTAGCATTAATATTAAGATTATCTGTAGAATCTATAATTACAATTTTATAGCGATTATTACTGCCTGTTTTTTGGATAAAATCATTAATTTTTCTAATAGCTTCAACATTAATGATATCTTTAAAAACTTGCTTTTTAGTATCAAAATCAGGAGTAATTAATAGTAAATCTGGGCAAGCATTATTATCAACTAAAGTATTAATTTTGCTATCAATACTAATGGTATCAAGAGTTTTAAGAGTATTAATATCGTGTGATAATAAAAACTTTGCCAAAACTAGCACATAAGAATACTTACCAATACCTTTTTTACCACTAAAAATAATGGAATTATGAAGATTATTATTACGAAGCATTTTTAAAATGATTTCAAGAATATCATCATGCCCTATAAGTGTTTTTTCTAGCATTAACTTAGTTTATCTAGTGGTTTAAGATTCATATTAAAATACTTATTTATTAAAGAAACAATGCTCTTATGTACTTCAAGTAAAGATTTATCACTACCCTCAATAATTTCTAAATTACCACGATAAAAAGAGGTCGGAGATTTAAAAGATTGTAGAATTGTTTCATGATATTTTCTATCATTAATTTTATCCATACGATTTTGTAAAAACTCTTTTCTTTTTTCTAATCTTTTCATAACTCTATCAATGGAATCATCTAAAACTATAGTTAAATCTGGATACAAATTAAAATTGAATTTTTCGTGCAAATAAATAATATCATCAATAGGAATATTCCCTAAAACTCCTTGATAAACAATAGTAGATAGTAAAAATCTATCCACAAGAATAACATCATAATTTTCAAAATTAGGAATAATCATTTGTTTAATATTTTCATGCCTACTAGCATTAAACAATAGTAATTCTGTAGTAGCTTCAATATTATTAGAAAAAATTAAATTACGGATTTCCTCAGCTACTTTAATTCCACCTGGCTCTCTAGTTTTTAAACAGGATAGATTATTTTGTTCAAAAAGTTTTTCAAGAAATTTAATCTGATTAGATTTTCCAACGGCTTCTCCTCCTTCTAAACATAAGAAAATAGCTTGTTTTGTTTTACTCATCTAATTTCCTAAAAGTTTTTTTATAGCATAGTAAGGAGCAAGTAAATATTTAGAAATAATAAGAGAACTTTCTATATCTTTTTCAGCAAATAAATCGTAAGAAATATTATAATCACTATCTTTAGCTGTTATATCTAAAGTTGCGATTTTTTCACCCTTTTTAATTGGTGCCATGTAATAATTTTTATAAGACAATGTTTGTTTAATATCATCATTACTCATAGATCTTGGCACTAAAACCACAATATCTTGATTAGCAATAATTTGTAAAGTATCTTGCTTGCCATTAAAAATTGGAGCCTCTTTAATAACCTCACCTTTATGATAAACCACTCGTCTTTCAAAAGTTCTATAAACCCAATCTATTAATTTTCTAGCCTCAATCTTTCTTTCAATCTCAGAATTAGCACCAATTAACACTGCCACAATTCTAAAATTATCATCTTTAATACTACTAAGTATTAAAGAATATTTAGAGTCATCCACATGCCCTGTTTTAAGACCATCTACAACAACATTATTAGCAAAAGTTAAAGTTAAAAGCGGATTACGATTTTTTTGAGTAATTCCATTATGAGTAAATTCTTGGATAGCAAAATAATGATAATACTCTGGAAAATCTTGCATTAATCTGTTGGTTAAAGTATACAGATCTGCAACTGTACTATAATGGTTTTTATTGTAAATACCGTCAACATTTTGAAAATTAGTATTTTCTAACCCTAACTCTCTAGCTTTTTTATTCATTTCGTTTAAAAATTCTTCTTCTGTGCCAACAATTAATTCTGACATCACAATAGAAGCATCATTACCCGATACCACAATAATACCCTTAATTAAATCGTCTACACTAACATGCTCGTCTTTTCTTAAGAACATAGTTGAACCACCTGTACGGTAATTCCCCTTTTTATAAGCATTTTCACTAACAATTGCTACTGTATCTAAAGAAATTAAACCTTTTTTAAGGCTATCAAAAATAAGATAGATAGTCATTAATTTGGTAAGAGAAGCTGGAGATATTCTTTGCTCAGAATTTTTTTGAAAAAGTATCTTATTAGTTTCAGGACTTACTACAATAGCAGCTTTTACCTTAACTTCATAACTTGGAATAGCTGAAAAAGCTAACTTTATGGAGCAAAAGGCAATAATAAGAAAATAAAAGAAAATTCTAAGCATGGTCTAGTCTATTGAATATATAAAATAATTACTATAATTTTATATTATAATAAAATCTATAGGATTCTTCAATCAAATAGTATACGGATGTTTATTATAAAAAAATGTGGAGGCAATAAAGAACTTGCCTCCTAGTTAAGGAATTAATCAATTAATCAGTTTATTTATTTTATTGTTTAAGTGATTAAAAATTAGGGAGCTAATAGTTTTACTTATAGCTCCCTATTGAACTTGTTAAATTATTGTTCTACGATAACTCTTGAATTAGTATAGCCTAATTTAACTAAGTTATTTTTGATTCTTATAGCATCATCAATACTTCCGTAAGGTCCTACTCTTAATCTTAGAATATCTTTACCATTTACATCTACTTTTTGTAAACTTACAACACCTACAGAACTAAGAGATCCCACTTGTTTTTTGATGTTTTCATTATTATCGCTATAAGCACCAATCTGTACAAACACACCTCTTGGAGCATAAGACTTAA
>JAIRQL010000087.1 GCA_031256515.1 Alphaproteobacteria bacterium | reverse complement strand
AATAAATATATTCTTGTAATATAATAATTACTTTAAGAAAAGTAAAATTTTGTAAGAATAAACTTTGTACTAATTAATTTGTTTTATTATATAAACTAATTTCTACCTTCTAAATTAATATTCTTAGCTCTATTATAATTGTTAATCTTTTTCACAATTTAGGTTAGTTTTAGCTAAACTGAAATTTTATAATAATAAAAAATGATAATTGATAATTATATAGGTTAAAGACCAAAATAATAATTTAACTAGAGACTAACTTTTAGTTTCTTTTTTATTTTAACAATACTATACAAAACCCTTGTATAAGGTAATCTATAATAAATGTAAATAAAAAATAATAAAAATTGAATTTTAAAATTTAAGTGAGATTCCTTGTTTAGTCTTTTATGTATATAATTATCTAAAAAATATATAATTTTTTAAGAGTTGCCTATTTAATTTGTTGCAATGAAACTATAGGATTAATCAAATAAAAACAATAGAAATTTTCTATAAAAGATATAAACCCTTTCTATTTAATTAATCTGGAATAGAGATAAAAGAAATTAGTTTTTTGAAATTGCTTTATAAAAACTTTCACCTAATGGAGTGATTCCACATAACTTCTTTTGTTAAGCCTAATGTGTTTAATATCCATCTATTATCTGTTTTAAGTAAGGGTAAACCTTGATATTCTTTATTTTCATTTTGATACAGTATTATTTGTTCTAAAAGCAAAGTACTTTTAGGAGTTAAATTTGCTAAGATATGAATAAAAATATTTTTAGTTTTAGTATTAGACTTCTCATCTATACTATTTAGCAATAAATTAGCCCATAGTTTTTTGATAAACTCATCATCTTCATATAAAACATTGTCGCATATGTTATACACATACTTTAGTGTTTTAATATCTTTTTTAGGAATTATATTTTCATTTTTAAGATAGTCTTGCAAATTTTTAAGACCTGTTTTTATTATATACTGAACGGGATTGCCATATATTTCAAACAAGGCATCAATGTTTATATCAGCACACCAATCTATAATTTTATTCATAATTTTAACAAAACCATTATTTAATAATCCTAGCAATCTAAAAAAACAACCTCCCTATTTAAAAACAAGGAGGTTGTTATGGATGTTGAACTAGATTTAAGCAAATCAATTAAATTAAACAAACTAAAACTTAACTTAATTAAAAAACTATTAGCTATTTTTTATTAAGACGAAGTAGTTTCTTTAGAAACAGGAGCTTCTTGAGGTTTAACAATAGTAGTATCATCTGCCTTAGGAGTTTCTTTGGCTACCTCAGCTTCTTCTTTCTTTTTAGTTACTACAACTTTTTGGTAAACTCCACCAAAATAGGTAGTTTGTTTCCAGTTATATTTACTAGCTCTATTTTTAGTGATGAAATCTTTAATTTCACGATTCCACATAGCATTAGCAAAAGGTTCTAATGTATAGTTGATAAATCTTAAAATTTGTCTTACTGGGTTAAAGAAAGAAGGATTATAGTAATCTATAAATACTATTTTTCCATCAGTTTCATCTATTACTTTTAAAGCATTTTCAATAATTCTTTTTTTAAGAGGATCAGGAACTTCGTGTAATAAGAAATAAATACCAATTACATCATATTGCTTATGATAAGGCTCGCTAGCATCTTGCAACCACATATCAATATTTTCTTCCCCGTCAACTCCTTTAAGTTTAATAGCTGCTCTTTTAAGCTGATGTGGAACAACATCTATAATATCTAAACTGCCATTTTTAGCAACTTTTTCGGCGAGTAGTCTTACCACATTCCCATAAACATGGGCTACTTGTAGTACTCTATCAGTAGGTTTAAATTCTTCTAAATAGGCTCGCATTAACTTCCAACCTTGAGCGAACAAAATAGTATGATAAACTATCGGACGGTCAAGCAGGTCAATATTTTTTGGCTTAACATAAGCCCAGTTGTAAACATCTACTAAATAGGTAGGTATTTTATGTTGTTTTAAAGATTCAATTGATTCATCTTCTAAAAGAGGTATTCCGGTAGTTTTATCAATTTCCAATTCATCAGCAAGTTTAGAAATTTCTTCTTTAGAAAGGGTAGATTCCACACTTTCTTCTTTAGTTTCACTATCTTTTTGATTGTTTTGTTGCATTTTTGTTTTATCCAATTACTACTTTATAGTTAATAATACACAAAATATAAATAAATTTCATTATTTTTTTTAATAATTTGCTATAATACTTGCAATATTTTATACTTAAGAAAATTATAATAGTCGTGGAAATTTTTAATGATAGATTTTGAAGGTGTTGACAAAAATGCTAGGATAGTTGTGGCTCTTTCAGGGGGTGTAGATAGTAGCACAACCATAGGATTACTAAAGGAAGCTGGCTATAAAAATGTAATAGGAATGACTCTTTTATTACATGAAAATAACCTTGAAAAAGGAATTATTTCTAAAGACCAAAATGTTCGTCAAGATTGCACTAAAGTTGCCGAAACTTTAGGTATAGAACATCACTTTATTGATATTAAAGACCTATTTATGCAAGAAATTATCAATCCTTTTTTAAATGGTTATATGGAAGGAATTACAGTTAATCCTTGCATTAAGTGTAATCGGGTTATTAAATTTGGTAAGCTCTTAGATGAAGCTAAAAAACTAGGGGCAGATATTTTAACTACAGGGCATTATATTAAATGGGGCTTAGGTGAAGATGGTTTAGGAGCCATTTATAGAGGTAAAAGTTCTATTCGTGATCAAAGCTATTTTTTATCGCAAGTAAAAAAAGAAGCCTTGCAACATATAAGATTCCCTCTTTATTCTTATACTAAAGACGAAGTAAGGGCAGAGGCAGCTAGGCTTGGGATTCATGTGGCTCAAAAAAAATCTTCAGCTGATATTTGTTTTGCGGGGATTGGTTCTTACTCAGATATTTTAGAAACTCAAGGTAAAAATATCATACATGGTGATATTGTAGATTTAAAAGGCAATGTTTTAGGAAAGCACGAGGGTATCCATAACTTTACCATCGGACAGCGAAAAGGTGTTGGAGTAGGTGGCAACGGTAAACCTTTATATGTTATGAAAATAGATGCAGAAAATCATAAGGTAATTGTTGGTAATAAAGAAGATTTAATCGTTCGTGAATTTACGATAGAAGATGTCAATTGGTTAGGCAGTGGTGAATTTAACTTTGATAAAAAAACTGTATTGGCTAAAGTTAGAGGATCGCAACCGTTAAAAGAAGCCGATGTCTATCCCCTAGAAAATAATAAGGCTAGAGTAGTATTTAAAGAAGATATTTTTGGTGTGGCTCGGGGTCAAATTTGTGCCTTTTACGATGAAGAAAGATTACTAGGCGGTGGTTATATTTAATTTTAAGTTTAAGGGTGAAAGTTGTGATAAAAAAAGAAGCAAAAGAGAAGCTATCGCTTAAAGAATACCTAACAACAGTGATAGTAAAAACTAAAGAAACAGTATGGGATCTTTTTAAAATTATGATCCCCTTAATTTTTGTTATTAAAATTATTCAAGAATTAAATCTTTTACAATATTGTGTCTATCCCTTTGAATTTATTATGGGAGCAGTAGGAATCCCCGATGTTTATGCTCTTGCTTGGCTAGGAGCAATCTTTAATACTTGCTACATGGCAATGACTTTAATTGCCGTATTTTTTAATGATTATCCTTTAACTGTAGAGCAAATATCTGTACTAGGCTTAATGATTCTAATAAGCCACAGCTTAATTATAGAAGGGGCGATTATTCATAAATTTAAAGTAAATGGCTTTTTTGCTACAGCTTTAAGAATATTTTGTTCGCTTTTATTTGGCTATTTAATTCATATTACCGCCCAATATTTTGGGATAATGCAACAACAAGCAACTTCTATCTTTTATGGAAATGAAGAAATATACCATAATACTTTCATAGGGCTTTATTCAGCAGGAGAGCTATCCGCTGAATTTAATATTTGGCTTAAAAATGTATTGCTTTGGTTTTTATCGCAAGCTAAAACTTTATGTTTAATTACTTTTGTAATTTTTGTGATATTTTTGTTGATTCAATTTATGAAAGATTTTAACATCGTTCAAAAAATAGATGCTTTATTTAAACCTTTTTGGTCGGTTATGAGAATCAGCAAAAAAAATTATACTGTAACTTCAATTTGTTATTTAATAGGTTTATCTTACGGTTATGGCATATTAAAAGAAGAAAGTGAAAAAAATATGTACTTTAAAAAAGATCAGCCTTTTAAAGTGCTAAGTTTTTTAGCAATCGTCCATGCGGTAATAGAAGATGGTTTAATTTTTATCCTGTTAGGAGCTAATGGCTGGATTGTAATTTTAGGCAGGACTCTTATAGGAATATTGATAGTAGCAATTATGGCAAGGTTTATTCTGCCAAGGTTATCTAGTAAAACTAAAAATAAATATTTATATAAAAGGGTGTAAAAAATGTTAGATATGAAACTTATCCGTAAAAATCCAGATGTTTTAAAAAATGCTCTAAAAATGCGAAATATGGATTTATCCATAGATGAAATCTTAAATTTAGACGAAAAACTAAGAGAAAAACAAATAGAATCTCAAAGTTTAGCCGCAGAAAGAAATAAACTTTCTAAAGAAATTGGGATTTTAAAATCGCAAAAGCAAGATGCCACAAAACTATTAGAAGAAGTAGCAAAATCTAAGGAATTAGAAGATAAATTAGTAAATGAAGTTAAAGAGCTAGAAGCTCAGCTTTTTGATAAATTATCATATATTCCTAATATTCCCGATAGCAGTGTGCCTTATGGAGTGGACGAAAAAGATAATCTTGAGGTTCGTAAAGTAGGTAATATTAAAGAATTTAAATTTAAGCCTCGTGAACATTACGATTTAGGTGCAGATTTAGGAATGATGGATTTTGAAAGTGCAGCTATGATGGCAGGAAGCAGATTTGTGGTTCTTAAGAGCGATTTAGCTCAATTAGAAAGAGCTATTTCTAACTTTATGCTAGACCTACATACAGGAAGCAATGGCTATAAAGAACATAGCTTGCCAGTAATTTTGCGAGATAATGCTTTGTTTAATACTGCTCAGCTACCAAAATTTAAAGAAGATTTATTTAAAGTAGGCGAAGAACAGTGGTTAATACCAACAACCGAAGTGCCTTTAACAAATCTTGTGGCTAATAGCTTTATTCCTAAAGAAGAACTGCCAATAAGAAGCACAGGGCTTTCTTTATGCTTTCGTAGTGAGGCAGGTAGTGCTGGCAGAGATACTAAAGGAATGCTAAGACAACATCAGTTTTATAAGGTAGAGTTAGTTTCTATTGCTGATCCTGAAAATTCTATGGATGAGCTAGAACGGATGACCTCATGTGCGGAAGAAGTACTTAAACAGCTAGAAATTCCGTATAGAGTGGTGTTATTATGTAGTGGCGATATGGGATTTTCTAGTAATAAAACTTATGATATTGAGGCTTGGCTACCAGGACAAAATACTTATAGAGAAATTTCTAGTTGTTCTAATTGTGGCGATTTCCAAGCCAGAAGAATGGGAGCAAAAGTTAAAGATAAGGTAGATGGTGAATATCCTTTCGTGCATACCTTAAATGGTAGCGGACTGGCAGTAGGTAGAACCCTAATTGCCATTATGGAAAATTACCAACAAGAAGACGGTAGTATCGTAATCCCTAAAGCCCTCCAAAAATATATGGGTAAAGAGGTTATAAGAAAGCATTAGGATAAAAAAACAATAAAAAAGAGGCAGTAAAATAATTGAAAAGTAGAAATCCTATAAGTGATTATGAAATATCTATAATAAAAAAATTGCATGATAATAATACTGATAAACAGGATATTCTTTTTCAAATAAATTTATTTAGGCATTTAAAAAATCAAAAAACTATAAATATAGCAAGAATAGATGAAATTCTAAAACTGTCTTCTGTTGGGGATAAAGAGGCAACATTAACTAAGCAAGCTAGAGGAGTCTCATGTGCTAGTGATAGTGAATTAAATAATTTTAATAAAATTATTAATGAGGGAGATTTAAAAGCTAAACTTAGCCCTTTTATTGAAGAGCATAAACTAATAATAAAAGCTAGAGAAGCTATGGTTTCAGCTATTTCAGTTTTTAATTCTCCACAATTTAATTTTGCTGTAGAAAATTTCTTAAGTTTATCTTGTATAGGGTGGACTGCTTTATTACAATCTATATCTCAAGATAAAAATATAAGCATTAAAGAGAGTAATAAATATCACTCTCTTTCTTTTTTACTTAAACAATTAACTGAAAAAGATATTATCAATAAAAATATAAGTGCTAACCTAGAAGCTATAATAGAATTAAGAGATAGTATTACTCATTCTCCTCACACATATATACCAAAAAATATAATAAGTATACTGCAAGCCAATTGTTTTAATTTTAATAAAATTATGGTAGATAATTACGGCAAAAACAGAGGATTAGATAATATTTTTTCTATAAGTTTACAAATGGCTAGCTTTAAGCCTCATGATTTTTTAGCTAAAGATAGTGATAATAAATTAGAATATATAAGTCCTATAAAAGAGTTTGAAGATAGTTTAGATAAAGAAATTTTAGAAAGTTCAGAATATAAGTGCAATATTATTATTGTCCCAACTTCTGTTAATAGAGAGAATCAGGCAGATTTTGTTTATATAGCTAAACCTAATAGCGAAGAAGCTGAAGAGATTAGTAAGATTATTTTTAAATCAAAGATAACTATAGATAAGGCAAAAAATTATCCTCATGAGTTCAGAAAGATTGTAAAAATGCTTGAAAAAGATTATAGAATAACTACAAATATTTTAAGTGATATTATAAGAACTCACAGTATAAAAGAAAATGAAATATATGCTTATGAACATATAATAGGAAGCACAAGTACTAATCGCTATTCATACTCTCAAGAATTTATTAACTTTTTAAAAACAAAATTAGAAAAACTTAATTAATACTCCTTTTAAGCAACATATTATTAAACCATCAAAAAACTCATTTTTTATTTTTCTAATCACTTAAAACACTATACTAATATTAGTATAGTGTTAAAATTCCTTGACGAAATTTTAACATTATAACTCTTAGTTAAATATATTTTATCATATGAGAAATACTCAGAATGTGGTTAATAGAGAAGTTAAATAATGGAAATATTTCATATGATGATGCAAGGAATTTGGCACAAGAAATGCCATTGTTTAACGATAAAATGGCCGTACATAATCTTGCTGTTTTAAGAGAAGTAAATAGCACCATTCAATCAATAGATAGACAAATGGCTATTAGTAATAGTATTGCTAGGCAGAGTCTTAATATTCAAAAAGAGATACTTGCAGTACAAGAGGAAATTCTTAATGTTCAGAAACAAATTTTTACTGAATTAAGGGAAATTAAAAATATTGTTAATACCTTAAAAATAGATGAACGTAACGATAGAAGAGCTAAATTACTTGGTGCTACAAAGTATATGAGGTTTAACCAAGCTATAACTTCTGACTTTTTAGAAGCATTAGATAGCCTTAATTTACAACTTAAACACGATATGTTCTCTTTAGGTAAAAAAGTAAAAGAAACTAGAGTAATGGAAAATATAAAAAATTATGCTCTTCTTATGCCTTTAATTACTGATATTTTTGTTGCTTATTGTGGAGCTATGTCTTGTTTAGAGTTTAACTCAAAGCACATGATAATATTAATAGAATATGCACTTGATTGGCAAGAAGAGTTAAAAAATCACCCTAATTTTGAAGAGTTGCAAAATATAATTACTGGTGGTTTTTTAAATGCTAAGCAAAGGAATCCTATCATATGCAACTTTATTATGAATGCCGATATTGGATTTTTATCTACTGGAAATAATAAGGATACATTAATTACTAGGAATAAACCTAATTTAAATGATGCTGATAATTTTATTAAATATGGAGTTTCTTGTATTAAAAAAGATTGTAATAATATTGTAGCAACAAAATATGGTAGCTCTAAAAAGTGCTTATATCATATAGAACATAAAAAAGATGTGTTTGATAAAAATGTAAGAGTAGCTAAAGGTATAATAGGAAGCATATTATTAATTATATTTGCAATAGTTAGTTTTTTTATTAGTTTAATAATTGCTATAGTAAGTAGTGATGATAAAGATAAAAAATAATTCTAATTTACAACAGTTATTAAATTTAGTTTGCTACAGTTTTTAATTTAATAAGCCCATTAGCTATATTATCGTGAGTAGTAATAAATTCGTCTCGTTTTTCAATATATTGGGGTGTACTTATACCATTTTTATTTAGTATTTTATTATCTAAAGCGATAACAGGTAGTTTACTGTCCTCAGCAATCATTTTTAATTGGTTATAATCTGGTATTTCGGCAATAGTATAAGGTATTTTTCCTTCAAATAGCCTTTTAAATTCAGTTTCATCAACCGCCATATCAAAGCCAGATAATTTACTTGCTAAGTTTATAACTTCCTGATTTAGCCTTTCTTTATCTTCATTAAATCTTTTAGCTGATTTTGTATCTTTTTCATCATTACGAGTATAAGGTCTATAATTTTGAAAAACCATACCTAAATACTTAGGAAGTACTGTTTTAAATCCTTCTAACTCAAAAGAGCTAAGGTCTCTATTCCATTTTTTAAAAATTTTCTCCAAATTCTTTAATGCCTGTAAACAAAAAATTCCAGGAAAGACAGGTGTTATAAAATAATCAGACATTTTTAAAAAAAGCTGATTAGTTGGGCTTAAAGCAGGAGAAAGGTCAACAAAAATATAATCATAATTTTTAGCAACACTTTGCAATTTACGATAAACAGCAACAGGTATATATCTTAAGGCTTGTAATCCAGATATTGCCAAACCTATATCAGAATCCATTTCGGCAAAGTCTATACTACCAGCTAATAAATCTAAATTGTTTTGGACAGAATAAAACTCTGGATGAATATCATTGTTTTTTTGTTGCGATGGTCTAATATCATGAAGAAAAAAATCATAAATTGTGTATTTAATAACACCACTGATTATATCTTGTTCTAGTTTTTCTATTCCTATGCTAAATTCAGTTAAATTGCATTGTGGGTCAGCATCTATCATTAATACTTTTTGTCCTAATTTGGCTAAAGTATAACCTAAATTATAGGTAAGTGTAGTTTTTCCTACTCCACCTTTATGGTTAAATAAAGTTATTATTATAGCCATATTTATCTCCTAATTTTTTTTCGTGAGTATAGCATATTTTTAGTAATTTTTCAATGAAAAGACAAAATTATCCTTTAATGTTGCTTACCAGAATATTCAATTTCTCCTCTAATTTTTTATTTTTTTCTTCAAATTCTTGTTTTAATAGTTCTTTTTTAGTGGGGATGAGGTAGGTTTCATTAAGCATAGCTTCTAGGGTATTTAGCAGGTAGCGAGGGTCGGTTTCAAGTTTTTCTTTATTTAAGCTAACACCTAAGCTAGCCTCTGCCTTTTTATGCAGAATTCCTACCAATTCTTTAAAATTAATATTACTAACATCCGCCTCTAAAAAAGCTATTAGTAATAAAGAAACTGCACCAATTTTTACATTATTAGAAAGGTCATCGGCATCAATTAAATCTATAGCATCTTGGTAAGATTTTTTTATATGTTGTGGTAGATAATCTGCCAAAGTATTGCAATCAAAAGTTTTTTTTAGGTGTTTAAAAACCTCCACTTTTAAAGAATACTCAGCATAAACATAAGTTCCCATATACTTTTTACCACAAGTATTACAAGTATATTCTTTAGCACTTTGGAAGAAAATTTCACGATCATAATCATAGTGCATAATTTTATTTAAGTCGTAATTTAGTTCATTACAATAAGGACACAACATACTACCCACCTAATTTTCACGAATGGTTGAAGATACTAAAAGATTTTTAAACATATCCTTATAATTATTAGAAACATCTATACTTTCTAAATTCTCAAGCCCTTGCTTAACATAAGAATTTGCAACTTCCACAGATTTTTCTATAATATTATATTTTTCTATAAGTTCTAATACTTTTTCAAAATCGCCATCATCTTGATTTAAATCGCTAAATACTTTATTTAAAAATTCTCTCTCACTATCATTACATTCTTTTAAAGTTAAAAGAATTGGCAAAGTGATTTTTCCTTCTTTAAAATCTGTGCCAATACCTTTACCTAAGGTTAGCTCAGAACTAGAATAATCTAAAATATCGTCCATAATTTGGAAAACAATTCCTAAATTTACTCCATATTTATAAATATTTTCTATATTTTCTTTAGAAGTACCACTCAGCATAGCTCCAACTTTTGTAGCTGCGGCAAAAAGTGAGGCAGTTTTGGCAAAGATAATTTCTTCATAATCATTAAAAGTAATATCCACATTATTGATATTTGCTAACTGCATAACCTCACCTTGAGCAATAACTGAAGAAGCATTAGATAATACCTCAAGTATACTAAGGGATTCTACCTGCACCATTAACTCAAAAGATTTCGTGAATAAAAAATCACCTACTAAAACACTGGCTTTATTACCCCAAATGTTGTTAGATGTAGCTTTACCACGACGAGAGTTGTTTTCGTCTACCACATCATCGTGTAAAAGGGTAGCAGTATGGATAAATTCTATACAAGAGGCTAGTAAAACATGATGATTATCTTTATGATAATTAAATAATTTAGCAGAAAGCAAAGTTAAAATCGGACGAATCCTTTTACCACCACTAGCAACAATATGCGAGGCAATTTGCGGAATTAATTCTACTTTATTTTGCATTTTGTCTAAAATAATTTCATTAACACTTTGTAGTTCAGGTAATAAGGTGTTTTTAATTTGGGAAGCAATATCAGAAAAATTAGTAGACATATTTTTTCTCTAAATTATTATAATATATACTTATAATAAGATATTTCAGTAAAAAAACAAAATAGAATCAGTAATGAATGAAAATATAAGTATTGATGCTTTTTTAAGTGGTAAAGTTAAAGTTTATCAAGATAATAGCGGATATAAATCTGGAGTAGATGCCGTGCTTCTTGCTTCTATTATTAAAGCAAAGCAGGGGCAAAAAGTGTTAGATATTGGTAGCGGTGTAGGTGTTGCCTCTTTATGTTTAGCTAGTAGGATTCCTAACATAGAGGTTTATGGTTTAGAGGTTAATGAGTATTTTTATGGGCTTTCGGTTAAAAATTCTGCTGAAAATAGCTTACCTTCAAAATATATTCCAAAATTAGGAAGCATTTTAACTAAAAATATTTTTGATTTTAAATTTGATATTATTATGAGTAATCCTCCTTATTATAAAAATTACCAAAATAAAAATAATCTTAGTTTAAAAGAGCAAGGTAATATGGAAGGGGTGGCAAAGCTAGCCGATTTTATAAAGTTTGCTTTTCATAACCTTAAAAATCATGGTTGTTTGTATTTAATTCAAAGGTCAGAAAGACTAAAAGAAACTCTAGATTTACTTGTAGCTAAACATTGGGGAAATATAGAAATTCACCCGATTTATTCTTTTGCCGAAAATCCTGCTAAAAGGTTTATTGTTGTGGCAAAAAAATTAGGATTAGCGGATAATACAATTTTGCATTATGGTATTGTAATTCATAAAAAAGATACTACATATACAGTAAGGGCAGAAGGAATTTTAAGAAATGGAAATTCTTTTTATTAAAAAAGCTAGAGGAAAAAATGTTTAAAAAATCTAAAAAACAAATTAATATCGTAAAATTATATGGAATTATAAGTAGTGGTGGTAGAAAAAACTTATCTTTAGCTACTGTAAAAAAAAATATTGATAAAGCCTTTGAACCTAAAGAAACTAAAGCAGTTGCTTTGTTAATAAATTCGCCAGGGGGGTCGCCAGCACAATCTGAAATGATAGCCAACTATGTTAGAGAAAAATCTAAAGAAACTAAAATTCCAGTAATTTCTTTTGTAGAAGATGTAGCAGCCTCAGGTGGTTATTGGTTAGCCTTAGCAGGCGAAGATATTTATGCTCTTTCTAAAAGTTCTATAGTAGGGTCGCTAGGAGTTTTACATGCTAGTTTTGGTTTAGATGAATTTATAAAAAAGCATGGAATATCAAGAAGAGTACATACAGCAGGTAAAAATAAAGTTTCTATGGATATGTTCCAAGCCGAAAAAGAAGAAGATATAGTAAGACTTAAAAAAATGCTAGCCGAAATTCATACCCATTTTAAAGATTGGGTTTTAAGTCGCCGTGAAAACAAACTAAAAATAAGTGAAGAAGATCTTTTTACAGGTGAATACTGGGTAGCAAGTAGTGGCTTAGATAAAGGCTTAGTAGATGATATTGTAGTATCTATGGAACATAAACTAAAAGAACTATACGGAAATAAAATAAATATTAACTATATAGAATCTAAAAAAGGCTTTTTAAGTGGACTTTTATCTTCAAAAAGCTCACTGTATAGTGATGTAGTGGGGGAGATTAAGGACTCTACCCATTGGTCCCGCTTCGGTTTGTAAAAAATTGAATATTGTTGATTTCTTATTTGTCGGATTGGCTCTCATGTATTGATATACACTACGAGCCAATCCTCCTCTCATAAATCTAACACTATTTAATTTTTATAAAAAAGTTAATATCTTGGATTTCTATTAAAAGGTTTTACTCCTCACATATTGTATATATGCTACGGAGCAAAACCTTTTAAGATAAATCTCAAGCTATTAACTTTTTGTATAAGATTCACACTATTCAATTTTTATTAAAAATCTAATCTTTTTAGTCTGTTTTATTCAATATTATCCAATAAATACTGATTACAATCATTGTAATACTCAGAATTATTGCAAGTACAAGCTATTATTTTTTGTTTTACCTCTTCCTTTTTAAGAAATTGACAAGTTATTGTTTTATCTTTTTGTTTTACCTCTTTAAGAAGTTTCTTGATTTCATCTTCTTTATAACCAGTAAATTCTACCTTCTTTAATTTACTATCAGTGAAATTGCAATCACTTATATAAGAGAACTTACATGCTGTAAAGGTTGAGCGAGAAAAATTTATATTAGATATGTTTTGTCTATACATTGTTTTTGTAAATGATACCTCTCTAAAATCAGCATCAGTAAGATTTTTTGTATATTCTTCAAATATGTCTGAGTGTTGAACTATTACAAGATTTATTAATTCTTGAATATGTTTACTATCGTATTTTTCTGGGTTTTCTTT
>JAIRQL010000054.1 GCA_031256515.1 Alphaproteobacteria bacterium | reverse complement strand
ATACCATATTTATTGGCAATTTTTCTTTGTGATAATTCGCCAGACTTAAGAGCTTTTATTACTTTTAATACGGCAGGAGGTGTTCTTTTTTTTCTAATTGATTTTTTTCTTTCTTTTTTAAAACCGAAGATACCAAGTTCTTTTGATTATACCACTTCGGAAATCTTAGGAAAGAAAAATACTACTATCTTTCAGTAGAATATCTAGCTCTATTTTGCCTACTTTTAGTAGTATTAATAACTGGTGTTTCTACTATTTTTAGATTATATTTCTTCATAACATTTGTTCTATAATCTTCATCACTCCATTCACCTCTTTCTACTTTTAAGAGATTTTCTCTACCTTGATCTATCTCTTCTTTAGTAGCTCCTGTTTCCATAGCTGTTGACAGTAAAGCATATTCAATAGCTTGTAATTGCTTTGGACTTACTTCTTTATTTATTTTCATTGTTATTCTCACTAAATAATTACTTATATTATACCCCAAATTATGATAATTTTCTAATATTATCTCTCAGTATCTTTTTGTTTACTTATTACTTTAAATTTTGATGGTTCTGTTATATCATTTAGTATTTTTATTAATTTACTACCATCATTATTATTTACTCCTAAATCTCTTGCTATGTATAATTCATCTTTTATTGCATAAGTTTTTTCCCACATTATTTCATACCCAGTGTTTATTCCTATTTGTCTTGTAAATTCCCGTAATGTCCTTGAATTTCCTTCTGCAAATGGATGTAAAAAATCTAATTCTTTATATAAATCACCTATTTTATTACAAAATTCTTCTTTACCTTTGCTATTTTTAAAATACTTAGCTTCTTTAATTTTTTCTAACTCTTTAGTTAGATTATACTCTAAGTAATCACTAAAACTATATTCTACTATATGACTTTCACCATTATCTAATACTCTATTTTTGCTTGAAAAACCACCTTCTCGCAATGTTCCCGCCCACGGATAAACATCTTGAAAAAGATGTTTATGAATACCTAATAAATACTTTATATCAAAATTTTTAGGTATAGGTTTTGATTGAATTTCTCTTAATCTTTTTCTTACGAATTCAAATTCAATCTTATTAAGCTGATTTCTATCTGTGATACCAAAATAATTATTTAATATACCTTCACCACTTCGCATTTTTTATTATCTTTCTAGTTCTTTTTTTAATATCTTCTTGGGGTAGTAATTGTTCTGGTTTAAGCCCTGTTTCTTTAATAAACACTTCTCTAATAGATTGATTACTACTATTATGTTGATTGGTAATACTTTCTTCACCTTGTAAGTTTTTCTCTTTAATCGCTATATTAGAAAGTTATACTGCTAATTTTTTAGCGGTAACTAAAGCTGGATTAAAAAAATCTGCTAACGGTCTATGCTGATATGTTTCGGGTACTCCTAACTTTTCTTTCGTTTGTTTTGTTGTATTGCCACCAAAAAGAGTTTCATCACCCCTACTTCTTACTCTCGCAAAACCCTCACTATCTACTCCTCTTTGATATAATTCTTCTGAGAATATTCTTTCAGCCTCTTTTAGCTCGTATCTTTCTAGCACCCTCTCATAATCTTCTTTTCTTTGCATTACTAATTCAAAGTTTCTTGTTTGCACTGCAAAGTA
Source organism: Alphaproteobacteria bacterium (assembly GCA_031256515.1). Taxonomy (GTDB): domain Bacteria; phylum Pseudomonadota; class Alphaproteobacteria; order WRAU01; family Hepatincolaceae; genus WRAU01. Next base: position 13,102 of record JAIRQL010000054.1, on the reverse strand, counting down.
ATTTTGAGCAAATGCTATTTCTTCTTTTCTTGGATCACCATTTTGAGCTACCAAATAACAAGCATATCTAGTTAGTTTATAATCTTCTAGCTCTCTTATAGCATTTGAACCTATTTTAACCATTTTGTTGATGCCAACGAAATGGTCTAGTACATTGATATTATTACCTTTGCAAGAAACTTTAGCCTTATCTATGACTAATTCAAAATTTCTCCAATCTTTATAACTAAAAATTTTTGCTAAGTCTCTAGCATAAATAAACTCAACATCATTTTCATCCTTCTGCCATATATTCTCTAAATCTTCAAATTTATTCTTAAAAATTTCTATACTCATGATTCTCTTTATTTTACTGGTGTTAATACTTTTTATTATAATATTTTGTCTTTTCTTTTTCTAATAGTTAAAATTAGAGTTAAAATATTCCCACTCTGTAAAACTCTTTGCCATTGATTATTCTTTGTATCTATATAATTAAGACAATCTCCCTCTCCACGATTAATAATCTTAAGATTCTCTTTAATACTAGCAAGATAAGGATATAAATTAAAGTTTGACATGATTTTTAAATAAAGCCTATTATCAACCCAACTGCCTTACAGCCTCGCCTGTAATCATAGCAGTTGATACAGCTAAGTTTAGCGAGCGTTTTCCTTCTTGCATTTTGATAGTAATTTTATTCTTTATTAAATCGTGGATTTCTGCAGGGACTCCTTTACTTTCTTTACCAAACATAATTATATCGCTTGCTTTAAAAGCAAAATCCGTATAATTTAAATCGGTTTTAGTAGTAGCTAGGATTAGCCTTTTTTTACTATCTAGCACATATTTATAAAATTCTTCAAAGTTAGCATGAATGGTATAGCTGGCAGTATTAAGGTAATCCATCCCTGCCCTTCTCATGTGAACTCCGCCAAAAATAAAACCGCAAGGTTCAATAATATCCACATGCAAATCAAGGCAATCTGCCATTCTTAAAATTGTTCCTGTATTTTGTGGAATATCTGGCTCAAATAATGCTAGAGAAAATTTCATGCTTATCCTATAATTTTATAAATAAAATTAAGTATAAAGTAATGATTAACATTAAACAACTAAATCCACAAAAAGACATTTTGGTTATTTTTGGAGCAACAGCTTCGGGGAAGTCTGACCTTGCCATAAAATTAGCTAAAGAATTAAATGGGGTTATTCTTAATGCCGATGCCTCACAAATTTATAAAGAAGCTCCTATTCTTTCTAATCTCCCATCCCAAGCAGATTTATCTTTAGCTCCTCATAAATTATTTGCTTATCTTTCCCTTGTGGAAGAATCTTCAGTGGTAAACTGGTTAAATTTATGTGTAAAAGAAATTAATCTTGCTAAAGAAAATCAGAAACTTCCAGTTGTTGTTGGTGGAAGTGGTATGTATATTAGTAGTTTAATTAATGGAATTTCTGATATTCCATCAAACCCTCAAAAAAAACAAGAAGCAATAGAAACTCATAATACTATGGGATACGAAAAGTTTCTTAGTTTGCTACAAAAAATTGATCCCTCCTTTACTAATAAAGTATCCGATGCTCAAAGGTTAATCAGAGCTTATGAAGTATATTTATACACAGGGAAACCTTTTTCTTTTTATCAAAATCAACCTAAAGTAAAATATGCTAATGGAAATTTCATTAATGTGTTTCTTAACCCTAATAGAGAACTACTTTATGAAAAAATTAACCTAAGAACCAAACAAATGTTTGCTAAAAATATTTTAGGTGAAGCTACTAATATTTTAAAATTAACCGAAAATGAAATTCACCACAAAAAAATTCTGGGTTTAAAAGAGATTATTTCATATATTAAAAATGAAAATTCTTTAGAGTTTACTATAGATAAAATACAACAAAAAACTAGAAATTATGCCAAAAGACAAATTACTTGGTTTACCCATCAAATCCAAGAGAAAATCACTATAAAAAACGGTGATGAATTTTTTAATAAAAAATCATAAAAAATAATTATTAAAAAAGATTTATTTTTGATATAATTGTATAGTTGAAAGAATTAGAGTTTTTCGTATAATTTTACGAATCTATCATAACCTTATTAAGAATAGAGAAAAAATGGTAAAAATAAGAGATTTGTTTTTTGTTGATTTTGCAATAGATCTTGGAACAGCTAATACTTTAATTTATATTAAAGATAAAGGAATTGTTCTTAATGAACCTTCGGTTGTAGCAATCCAGAAAGTTGGAAATACAAACAAAGTTTTAGCAGTAGGAAATGAAGCTAAAAAAATGCTAGGTAGAACCGCTGGAAATATCTCTGCTATTCGTCCCCTTAGAGACGGTGTAATTGCCGACTTTGAAGTTGCTGAACAAATGATAAAATACTTTATCAAAAAAATCTATCAACACTCTTACATGAAAAAAGCTCTAATTTTAGTTTGTGTGCCATCTGGTTCTACTCCTGTAGAAAGAAGAGCCATTCAAGATTCAGCTTATAATGCTGGTGGTAATACTGTTTACTTAGTAGAAGAACCAATCGCTGCGGCTATTGGAGCAGATCTCCCTATTTTAGATCCTGTGGGTTCTATGGTGGTAGATATTGGTGGAGGTACTACTGAGGTTGCTGTTATGAGCTTAGGTGGAATTGTATATTCTAGAAGTGCTAAAGTTGCTGGCGACAAAATGGATGAAGGAATCATTCAGTATATTAGAAAAAATTATAATATGATGATTGGTGAAACTACCGCTCAAAAAATTAAAGAGCAAATTGGTTATGCGATTATTACTAATAAAAATCCTGATAACCACTTAACTATTAAAGGGCTAGATTTCTTATCGGGAGTTCCTAAAGAAATTACTATTAATGAATTCCATATCCAAGAAGCTCTTGCACATTGTGTTAAAGAAATTTTAGATATTTGTAAAGATTCTTTAGAAAGAACACCTCCAGAATTAGTAGGTGATATTATGGAAAAAGGAATCGTATTAGCTGGTGGTGGTAGCTTATTGAAAAATCTTGATACTTATATAGCTCAAGAAACTGGTGTTCCTGTAATTATAGCTCCAAATCCTTTAGAGTGTGTAGCTCGTGGTACTGGTAAAATGATTGAGAATTTTGATAAATTTAAAACTATGTTTACTTATTACTAATTAATAACTATGTCTATAAACAACTCTAAGTTATACCACTTTAATTTACCTTTATGGATAATTTTAATGATATTATCCATAGTTTTGTTATTGTTAAATGGAGTATCTAGAGAGTTTAATGCTGTAGTTGAAGCTTCTATTAAGTCTAAAGTTGTTGGTATCAGAAATTTCTTTGATTATGGTATATCTGAATATTTTATAGATCTTAGTAATAAATCAAAAATGATTGATGAATTGCGAACTGAAAATATTGAGCTTAAAAAACAATTAGCTAATACTTATAAATTAGAGTTAGAAAATAAGTATTTGCAAAATAAACTTAACACTCTTAATTCTTCTATTAATTTCATTGATAATAAAAATTTAAATAATATTATTACTACAGGAATTATTGCTAATTCTTTAGGAACTATTGGCAATAATTTAACTATCGGGCTTGGTTCTAATCAGGGAATAGAAAATAATCAACTAGTACTTACCAATAGAGGAATCATTGGCTATACTTATGATGTTAAAAAGGAATCTGCTAGAATTTTAACAGCATTAGATAATAATTTTAAAATTTCGGCAATAACTGCAAAAACTAATGTAAATATTGTAATCTCTGGAAATAAAACTTTAACACCCGATGTAACTCTTTATTCGCAAGGAATTCAAATTCAAGAAGGTGAGGTTGTTTATACTTCGGGATTAGAAGGAAACTTTCCTAAGTTTATAGCTATTGGCACAGTTGTAGCATCGCCAAATAATGATGATAGTTGGAAAGTAAAACTTTTTGAAAATTTTAACAGCTTACATTATGTTTATATTGTAAAATAAAGTTTATCTTTCTAACTAACATAAGAACTACTCAACAAGTAATATAAATAAATGAAAAAAGATATAAAAATTATTTTAATTAAATTAGCTCCTTCTTTATTATTGATATTTTTATCTTTTTTACAAGGTGTATTTACTGGATTTTTAAATCTTTTCTTTTTTATTTTTATCTATTCCTTGATATATTATTGTTTTTTAAATAATGAAAGATTCTTCAATATTATCGCAATTTTTATTAGTGGAATTATATTAGATAGTGTTAATGATATTTATCTAGGCTTTAATTCTTTTGTTTTTTTAACTATCTATTTAATTACCAAATTTGAAATAAAATATATAAAAGTAAAAGACTTTTTAAATACTTATATATTTTATGCCATAAATATTTTTATTACTGTTATTTTCGTTATAATTTTCTCATTATTTACTGATATAAATTTTGCACCCTCAATAGAGTTTGTAATTATAGCTTTAATAATATTTCCTTTAGTATATAATGGTATTAGAATATATAAAATGATCGCTCCAAAATCTTATGAAAAATATTAAAACTTTTAGTCGTAGAGTTTTTGTTCTACTTATTGTTAAGCTATCTTTGTTTGTGGTTTTAATTGTAAGATTATTTCAACTGCAAATTAAAGAAGGGCTTTATTTTAATACTCTTTCCGATAAAAATAGAACTAACTTAGTACCAATAATTCCTAAAAGAGGAACTATCTACGATAACTTTGGTATTCCTTTGGCTAATAATTTATTTCTATGGGAAGCCCTATTTATTAAATCACAAATTACTAAGAATATTAATTTATTTATTAACAATATTTCTTCAATTATTGTTATTAGTGAAGAAGATAAACAAAGAATTCTTAATGATTATAAAACTAAGCCACCTTATTTCCCTATTTTAATTAAACAAAATTTATCACAAAGTGAAATTGCGGCAATTGAAACTTTCTCTTATAACCTCCCTGGAGTTTTTATAAGACCTTTTTATCGTAGAAATTATCCATTTGCTGAGGATTTCGCTCATGTAATTGGTTATACTAGTATAACTAATGATTTAAGCAAAAGTAATCAAGTTCCTCATTGGCAAATTGGTAGATATGCCTTAGAAGAATCTCTTGATCCTTTTTTAAAAGGTACGGTAGGCTACTCTAAATACGAGATTAATGCTTATGGTAATATCATTAGAAAGCTAGACCAAAAACCTTCTATACCTGGTAATAATGTTGGCTTAAGTATAGATAAAGTATTACAAGAAGAAGTTTATAAATTATTAAGCCAATATAATAGTGCCTCAGCATTAGTTAGCGAAATAAAAACTGGTAGAATTTTAGCGATGGCTTCTTATCCTAGCTTTAATCCTAATCTTTTTACCGAAGGAATTTCTACTAAATTATGGAATGAACTAACCAATAATGAAAAAGCTCCTTTATCTAATAAAGCCTTAATGGGACTTTACCCACCAGGGTCAACTATTAAACCAATAATGGCTTTACAAGCTCTAGAAAAAGGACTTATAACTCCCGAAACAACCTTTGTTTGTAAAGGACATTTAGATATTGGCAAAGAAAGATTCCACTGCTGGCTTAAAAGAGGACATGGAAAAGTAAATTTAGCTCAATCTATATCAAACTCTTGTGATGTTTATTACTATAACTTGGCTAATTTATTATCTATTAAAGATATGAACAGTGTAGCTAGAGATTTTGGCTTTGGTGAAAGGCATTTACCTATTTTATCTAGTGAAAGTAAAGGAAAAACTATAATTTCTGATGATTCTGAATCACACTTTAGTGATAAAATAATTGGGGTGATTGGTCAAGGTAAATGGTTAGTTACTCCTATTCAGTTGAATAAAATGATTTCTCTTATCGCAAATGGTGGTGAAGATTTGCCGTATTCAATATTAAAAAATATTGAATACGAAGATAAAGTTGTTTATCCAAAAAGCAGAGAAAGAAATAGGGTATTAAACTATAAAAAAGAAAATTTTGAGTTTATAAGAAAGGCTCTATTTGATACCGTAAATGCCCCACATGGTACAGCTATGCTTGCTAAAACTTGGGATAAAAACTGGCTAGCCTCTGGAAAAACTGGTACTTCGCAAGTAAGAAGAATTTCTATGAAAGAAAGAGAAACTGGAGTTTTGAAAAATCATATGATTGCTTGGAATAGACGTGATCATGCCTTATACATCGGCTATGTACCAGCAGAAGACCCTACCTATGCAATTTCTGTTGTTATAGAACATGGCGGTAGTGCTGCTACTACTGCTGCTCCGATGGCTGGAGAAATAGCTAGGATTTTAAAAAGAAGGCATCCTTTTTATATAGCTGAGGCTGAACGAATCCAAAATATTATCTCGGGAGCAGATTAAGGTTATGAGTAATAAATATTTAAATTTCTTTTTTGTTAAAGTTTCTTCTTTAAGCATAGTATTACTAATCTTAATCTTTACTTTATGTTTAATTGGTTTAGGCATGCAATATAGTGCTGGTGGTGGTAATTTTTATCAGTATGCTTTTTCTTATTTAATTAAAACTATTTTAGGGTTTATTGTTTTATTTATTGCTTTTAGGGTAGATTTAAAAATTATTTTTCTTTTAACCGATTATTTTTACTATTTCAGCTTATTTTTGCTGTTTGTTGTAGAAATTCTAGGTGATATTCGCTTAGGAGCGCAAAGATGGTTAGACTTAGGTCTTTTTGTAATTCAACCTTCTGAAATAATGAAAATTTCCTTAATTTTAATGCTGGCAAAATATTTTCATGGCTTATCTTCCCTACAACTTGGCAGATTTAAATTTTACTTAATGCCTGCTGTAATTGCGGCTATTCCTTTTTTATTAATTTTAAAACAACCCGATTTAGGTACAGCTATGATGATAGCTTTAATTACCATATCATTATTTTTCTTATCAGGATTTCGCCTAAAATATTTTGTAATTATGGGAGTAACTCTTCTTATGACTTTACCAATCGCTTGGTTTAGCTTACATAATTATCAAAAAGAAAGAATTTTAAATTTCTTAAATCCCGATCGTGATCCTTTAGGTTCTGGTTATCATATAATTCAATCAAAAATTGCGATTGGTTCAGGAGAGTTTACTGGTAAAGGTTTTTTACAAGGAACCCAAGCTCAGCTAGATTTTTTACCAGAAAAACATACGGATTTTATCTTCACTCTTTTTTCTGAAGAATTTGGGTTTATCGGTGGTGTTCTTTTAATAATGCTTTATGCTGCTACGATTATTACCATTTTATTAATGTCTTATCGTTGTAGTTATGCTTATGGTAGGTATATTATCGCTGGAATTGGGACAATGCTGTTTATTTATGTTTTTATCAATATTGGTATGGTAAGTGGAATTTTACCAGTAGTAGGAATCCCCCTGCCTTTAATATCCTTTGGTGGAACTTCTATGATTACTCTTATGACTGGCTTTGGCTTGATTTTAAATATAGAGAATCATAAGAATTATGCTTAAACTTCTACACCTCTACCTCTATTTTAAATAAGTTAGCCACTATTCTTTAAACCAAATAATGGCTAACTATTTAAATATAAAAAATAATTATTTAATTCCTATATTATCTTCAAGAATTTTTCCTAATAAATAAAGCGAACCACAAATAATTATAAGTTTTTTACCATCCTTATTATTAATTTCTGCTAACTTTTTGCCCATATCATTATAAGCCTCACCATTTAAGTTATACTCTGCTAATTTGTTTAAAATATCTTCATTAGAATAACTATCATGATTAGGAACCTCCACAGGATAAATTATAATCTTAAATTTACTAGTAAGTTTGACAATATTTTGTAAAAACCCGTCTAGATCTTTTCTTACTAACATTCCTAAAAATATATGAACTACCACATCTTTATCATAGTTATCATCTATAAAATTACATAAAGCTCTACTGCCAGAAACATTATGAGCGCCATCTAAATACACCTCACTATTATCAAAATTAACCCCATATAATGAGCTAACTTTTTGCAACCTTCCTTGCCATTGTACTTTATCTAAAAATTTTGGCAGGTTATCATAGTTAAACTTATCTTGTAAAATATTTATACAACTTACAATTGCCATAGAAACATTATAATACTGATGTTGTCCTAGTAATTTTAATTTTGGTAAGATAATTTTTTTATCTTGATAAGTTAATACGGGTTGCTCGCCCTCTATAAAATCAATTTTATAATCCTCACCTCCGCATATAATATTAGAATTCATATTCTTAGCATATTTTTTTAAAGACCGTGCAACTTCGCTATCTTGATAATCAGTAATTGTCAGAGAATTATGCTTAATAATCCCAGCTTTTTCATAAGCAATCTGCCCTAAAGTATTACCTAAAAAACTTTGATGATCGTAATCTATGGTAGTAATTACACTAAGTAGCGGATTTTTTATAACATTGCTGGCATCTAGCCTACCACCAAGCCCTACTTCAATAATTGTAAAATCTGCCTTATTTTCTAAAAAAGCTATAAATCCCATTACCATTGTTAGCTCAAAAATAGTAAGATTATCATTACCTTCTATTTGTTCTATCTTTTGCTTAACTTCTTTTAAGTATTCGTCAGATATTAACTGCCCGTGAATACGAAATCTTTCATTATAACAAACCAAGTGAGGAGAAGTAAAAACATTTACACTAAAGCCGTGTCCTTCTAAAATGGCTCTTAAAAAAGCACAGGTAGAACCTTTACCGTTTGTTCCTGCCACATGAATTATATTGTTGATTTTATCTTGCGGATTGCCTATTTTATCTAAAAAATATCTAATTCTAGATAAAGATAAATCAACAAAGTTCAAATGCTTACTGGTAAAATTATTATCTTTAATCATTGATTTCCTCCTTCCAATAGCCTTAAATAAATAATGATACAATAATTTTTAACTATAAAGATAGTTATTTTTAAAACCTCTAACTCTATATAATGTATTCATATTATAAAAAGATATTGCTTTATTACCTCCCCCCTGATAAACTTAGGATTAAGCTAGAGTTGAGAGATTTTCTTTGCCTAAAAGAATATTTACCTAATTTATTATGAAAAAATATATATCCAAATTTTTTATGTGTTTGTTAATTGCTTTTTGTGGTGTTATTTTTTTAACACTGCAAAACTTATCGGCACAGTGGTATTTATCGGCAGGAACCTCTTTAAGTAATAATGATTTAGAAATTAGTAATACCAGCAGTACTCCTTTTTATCCAGAATTTAATACTAGTAGCTCTTATTCTAGTAGAGAACTAATTTGCGAACATTGTATAGTTGGCGATGGTGATAGTGGTAGTATTTGGAGTAACGATATATATAAAGAGGTTTCACAAAATAAAACTAGCACTTTCAAATTACAAAATTTAAATTTTAAAAAAAGTACCCCGATTTATAATTTTGCAGTAGGCTACATGATGCTAGCAAATATAAGAATTGAGGGAGAATTTAAATTAATTTCTAGTAAAAATTCTAGTAATTCGGTGCAATCTAAATTTAATGTGAGTTCAGTAATAGATACTAAAACTCGCTATTTTTGTGAAGGTACATCAACTCCTGTTTTATGCGATGAAAACTATGGAAGCCATTTAAATACAGAAACCACGGAGAATATTAACTATACCTTAAATGATGATTTATTCAAGGTAATTAATTCTAGCAATGCTAAGGTGGTAGATCTTTCTAGCAACACTAATTACTATTTTGCTAATATTTTATACGATGCCCCTGTATATAAAAGTTTAGGTATGTTTGCTGGGGTTGGCTTTGGTTATGCCTCTTTAAAACTAGGTTTAAAAAGCAATTTAGGAATAAACTTAAGTGGAGCTAGCAATTACTTCGCTTACCAGTATAAACTTGGTACTTATTATGATTATAATAAAAACTTTCGTTTTTTAATATCTTTAACCAATATTAATTCTATAGGTAATGTAAAATTTAGTAATTTTAATGTTAATCCTATTCGGCAAAATAATATTGATTTTAATATAATGTATATATTGTAGGTAGCCATGAAAATATCTACATTAATATTTTTAATTTTTACAATATCTATCTTACCATCTGTACTACAATCTGCAGATAAAGATAGATATAAAACTAAACTTCTAATAGCTAAGCCCAAAGTTGAATCCATAAGCTCAGATGGTTTTGGTTATTATGTTGGTGGTGGTATTGGTATTACAAGAAACAGTAATATAAAAATTAATAATATTAATAGAACAATCCCCTTTCAAACATCTACTACTACTAATGTATCATATCGGTACAATGATAGTATTAATTGCCCTGATTGTTATGTAGATGTAACTACCAATTCTACTTTTACCGATACCTATACAGCCCTACTTAAAGAAATTAACTTTACTCCTGCTTTAACTCCTTATGTAAATGTATTTACTGGTTTTGCTATAAATAATATTAGAATTGAAGCTGAGCTAAAAAGTATGCAGGTTAAATTAAAGCCGAAGAATGTTCTTTATGATATTAATAGAATATCAGATTATGAAATGCTTATAACTACTATCTGCCATCAAGCTGGAGGGTTTAATAATATTTGTAAAGATGAGGCTAGTGATATACCGATTGAAACAATCATGAGCGGGCAAACCCAAAATACTTTTAATAATGTTTTATTAGGTGCTAACGATACTTTCTTCTCGGCAAATATTGATAGAAATTTGTTCTATAAAACCTCAGGAGTAGATACTCAGCAATATATAGGTTTAATAAACCTTTTATACGAACTAGCCTTAGCTAAACACTATACCTTATTTGCGGGTGTTGGCTTAGGCTATGGCTCGGCAAAAATTAATGGCGGACATTTAGGGGTTAAAGCCTTAACTTATCCTGTTTATCAGTATAAAATCGGTGCTTATTACTCTTACAATGATAACATAGATTTTACTGTAAATTATTCTTACATGAATATGGTAGGTGTTCCTACTAATTCTGCCTTTACTATTGCTGATACTAACTTCCAATCTATTGAATTTGGTATTAGATATAACTTCTTTAAACGAAATCCTACTTTCTACTATGATTATAATTATAAGAATGTTTTTCATCCTAATGAATAAAACTTTTCTCTTATTTTATAATAAAAGTTAGCTAAATAGCATATAATCCTTGACTTTTCTAGGGGGGTAAACTTATATTGATTGTTTAAGTCATTATTTTTTAAGGAGTAAATTAATGAGCGATAAAGTATATTGTATGTATTGTGGAAATGATAGTTATTCTAATATAAAAAGTTTAACTGCTAATTCTTGTAGTAAAAATCCTAATAGTAAATATCATATACCAATGAATTAAGTAATAAGAATATATAAACCAAAGGATAAAATAAAATGAAACCAAATATTTTTGAAATTGCTACTAAAGAGTTATCACAAGATGCTTTTTTTACATGGCTACTACAATATGCCGATGAAAGCAATGAAAATGAAAATAAAGAATTATCTGCCTGTGCTAAAGAATTTGTTAGTTATTTAATATCAAAACAATTACCTACTTTTACAGAAGATATAAAAACCGTTAAAGAAGTAGAAAGACAATGGGAATATATAGATATATCTGCAGTAATAAATAATAAAATTTTTATTATTATTGAAGATAAAACTAATACTGAACAACATGGTAATCAATTAGAAGACTATAGAACTATTGCTAAAGATTATTGTAAAGAAAAAAATTATCAAGAGTTAATCTGCATATATTTAAAAACTGGAGCAGAATCTCAAAGTTCTCTTAATAAAGTTAAAGAAGAAGGTTTTTCTACCATAGGAACAGAAGAATTATTAAATATTTTTAATAAATATAATGTAAAAAATGATATTTTTAACGATTTCCATACTAATTTAAAAAATATATACGAAGGGCAAAAAAGTTTTGAAACTAATCTAATTAAAGATTGGGATTATGCAAATTGGCAAGGATTTTATACCTATTTAGATTCTGTTATTGATGGTAATTGGCATTATGTTAATAATCTAAGTGGTGGATTTTTAGGGTTTTGGTGGTGTTCGCAACAAAAAAATGATTGTTGGCTATATTTGCAAATTGAACAGGACAAAAAATATAAGCAAGGAAAACTATGCTTTAAGTTATCAGCAAGTGGTAATAAAACAGCACAAAGAAATGAATGGCATAGTATTATCATGTCTAAAGCTCATGAAAAAAATAAAACTGAAATTAAAAAACCAAAAAGATTTGGCACTGGAAATCGTATGACTGTGGCTGTAGTAGAGCAAGAAGATTGGCTTGGAGATATTAATTCAACCCTTAATAAAGAAGAAGTAGTTAGAAAGTTAAAAGACTATGAAAAATTTTTAAAAGAATGCCTATTATAATTTATATAACTACCTAAAATAGTATCAAATATTTTTTAAAAGAGTGGAGTTAGATTAATTTCACTCTTTATTATTATTATTTACAATCTATTTTTCAACGGTAAAGTTGTATTCTTAACATTAGAAAGATTAAATAGTTCATCTTTTGAGGCTTACCTACTTAAAAGGTAAGTTTACTTTTAGAATTTTATACTTATATGTTTTTTTAATCGCAGTTATTAGTAAGCTAACATAATCACTTGACAATAAAGTGTGGTTGGTAAATAATAATTATTGTGGGTATCGTAACCCGTATACACAAAAAAAAGAGTCAGCCTAATATACATGGCTCTTTTTCTCATATGTTTTTTATGGGCGGGAGAGTGGAGAATACAACACCTTCGGGGAATAATCTACACTCTCTTGTGTATAGAGTTACGAGTCTCCCGCCCACCTTAAATATATATGAGAGAAAAGAGATGACTAATTCTAGTAATTCCCAAAAAACTAATAATAGCTATAATCTTGAAGAAGAGCTTTTAAAACTTTTAGTAGCATCTGAATCTGTTGCTAATTTCTATGGGTCTTTATTGTTAAAAATAGATTTACTATATACTAAGCTAGGTAACCCTATACCAACGGATATTAAACTTTTTATAGATAAACATAATTACAACATAGCCGATGATATAAAAATTATTAATAATATTGATATGGATTTTCAAAGCTATATGGAATCTCAAGGAAGGACTGAAGAAATGAGAAAAAATATTCATAAACTTGATAATTGGAAAAC
>JAIRQL010000011.1 GCA_031256515.1 Alphaproteobacteria bacterium | reverse complement strand
TTCCGATCTCATAATGTACTAGTTCCCATTAAAGTTAAAGATTTTATTCTATTAAATAACAAAAAAAAATTAGATGATGCGGATTTTTATCTTATAAATGAATTAAATTTACAGGATAGTCTTAATAAACTTTTTAAAGATCTCTCAGGTGGCGAAAAACAAAAAGTAATGTTGTTGCGAACATTGTTATTATGCCCTGATATTATCGTATTAGATGAACCAGCTGCTTTTATTGACTTCTCTAGCAAAGATGATATGTATTCTTTAATAAGTGAGTACAAAGATAAAAAGAATTTCTCGGTAATTATGGTATCTCACGATTTACATATGGTGTTAAAAAATACCGATTGGGTCCTTTGCCTTAAAGAAGGCAAAATCGGATGTAGTGGCATCCCCTCTGTTGTTAATGAAAACGAAATCCTTAAGAGCATTTCTACTAATTATAAGTATTATACTCATAAGGATTAAAATATTAACTTCCCAAATTTTTAGAATAGTTCAGAATATTAAAAAATTCAATAGTGTTAGAATTCCTATCTAAAAGTTAATAGCTTGAGGTTTATCTTAAAAGGTTTTGATCCGTAGCATATATACAATATGTGAGGAGTAAAACCTTTTAATAGAAATCCAAGATATTAACTTTTACTCATTTGGGTTGTCTAGCATGCGGTTAAGCTGCTCTTTGTCAAGTTGCCCTGTCATTTTAGCGGTAACTACTGTTGCCACACCATTACCGATTAAATTAACTAAGGCTCGGGCTTCGCTCATAAATCTATCAATACCAAAAATTATTGCTACACTTTCTGGTGGAATTGTTCCTACACTGCTTAATGTTCCTGCTAGTACAATAAAGGCTCCACCTGTAACTGCGGCTGCTCCTTTACTAGCAATTAGCATTATGGCTAATAAAAGTAGCTGGTCTCCTATAGTCATAGTAGTGTTAGTGGCTTGAGCCAAGAAAATGGCTGCCATCGTTAAATATATGGCTGTTCCGATTAGATTAAAAGAATAACCTGCTGGAATCACCAAATTAACCACAGCTTTACGACATCCAGCTTTTTCCATTTTTTCAATCATGCTTGGTAATACTGATTCTGAAGAAGATGTACCTAAAACTATTAACAATTCATTACGAATATATCTAATAAATTTTATAATACTAAAGCCACAAAATCTTGTTAATGCTCCTAAGAACACTAAAACCACTATAATACTTGTTACATAGAAATCTAAAATTAGCTCTCCTAAGGCAACAAGAGACCCTAGACCTTCTTTACCGATGGTAAAAGCAATTGCTCCAAATGCACCGATAGGAGCTACTTTCATTATCATGTTTATCATATTAAAAATAATTTGCGAAATACTTTCAATAAAATGATAAACCATTTTACCTTTAGAACCAGTATGATGTAAAGCAAAGGCAAATAAAATCGCTACAAAAAGAACTTGTAAAATCTCACCACTTGTAAAGGCTGTAACCATTGTTTTTGGGATGATATTCATTACAAAAGCAAGAAAACCATGAGTTTCTGCCGATTTTGCATATTCTGCAGCTAAAGCACTAGCTTCGGCATCAAAGCTATTTACATTAATATTCATACCTGCACCTGGCTGAGTAATATTTACTACCACTAAACCAATTATTAGTGCTATGGTTGTCATCGCTATAAATAAAGTTAAGGCAATTCCTCCAGTTTTACCAACCGCTTTTAAATTCCCCATACCGGCAATCCCTGTAACTACCGTACAGAAAATAATCGGTGCAATAACCATTTTTATTAAGTTAATAAATGCTGTACCTAACGGACGCATTTCAACTGCAATATCTGGATAAAAATATCCTAACAATATACCGATAACAATAGCAATTAGTACCTGAACATATAGAATTTTTAGAAATTTAAAACTCATAGATTTCTCCTAAATAGTAAAATTAAGTAGCTTTACAGCCTTTTTATAGCCTTCTTTCTTATTAGTTCAGATGTATTCATGTTTAATCTTATTATAACTTATTTACACATATCTTATCTATTGATTGTAATAAAAATATTTTAATTATACAACATAAAAATTTTAACTACCATAATTAATAATAATTATAAAATAATGAAACCATAGTATAGCCCTAAATCTTTCGGCTTTAAAAAGAAATGTTGAGGGTTTGCAAAATAAATAGTATATAATAATTTAGATAGCGGTAATCTCTGATATTCTTATAACTGTAAAGATTAAATTATTATTATGAAATATTTCAAAAAATACCATAGGAACTAAAATATGTACGATTTTATTATTTATGGTTTAATTGGTGGCATTGGGTTAGCATTTTCTTTAGCTATCTTAGGAAATTTTATTGTTTGGAAAAGAATGAGCTATATTGGCGATTCCATAGCTCATACCTCACTTTTAGGTATTGCACTAGGAGTATTAACCTCTAGCATGCCCGAAATAATGATAATAATTGTGTGCTTTTTATTATCGTCTGTATTAATTTTAATTAATAAAAAATTCCAAATTTCTAAAGATTCTTTGCTAATACTTAATGATGGTATTAACAGTACTCCTGCCAGCTTAATGCTAAAAGCAATGGTGCAAGATAGCACAAAAACAAAAATTATATCATGTTTAGTTGAGTTAATATTCTCAGAAATT
>JAIRQL010000079.1 GCA_031256515.1 Alphaproteobacteria bacterium | reverse complement strand
GTATCATATTATTAATGCTCCTATAGATATGGAAGAGGGTTGTGAGGTTAGTTTAAATGTAGATAAAACTTCTCGTGTTTTATATTCAAAATTACATACCCTTACTCATTTAATAGATGATGCTATGTTTGAGTTAGGATATAGTTTTGACCCCCTAAGTGGTTGTTCTTATCCAGAGAGTTCTTATGTGGAATATAAGGGGACTCTTGAAGGAATAGTTAATAAAGAAGATTTAAAACTTTTATTAGAAGAAAAAATTAATAACTTTATTACACAAGGCTTTGAAGTAAAAACTTCTTATGCTAAAAGAGAAGATCTACCAAGTTTATGTTATAAAATGCCAGCAGATGTTAAAAATATAGATAAGCCATTGCGGGTGGTAATAACTCACGGCAGTAAAGGTATTGCTTGTGGTGGTACTCATGTTAAAAATATTAATGAGATTGGTAAAGCTGCGATTAGAAAAATCAGCGACAAAAAAGGAATTATCAGAATATCTTGTAATTTGGTGGAGTAGGCTTTGTGGCTGATTTTAAAAATCAGAAAACAGAAAAAAGGGTAGAAGAAATACTTCTATCCTTTTTTATTTTTAATGGGATATATTGTTAAATTAAACTAAACCTTAAAATTCAAAATTTTAGCAATAAAGTATCAAAATTTATAAAAAAACTTGTGCTACCCCCCCCTAGTATAAACTAGATTTGTACGGTTTGTTTCATGAAAAAACAAAAAATGTTTAAATTTATTATATTTTTAGTAGTTATTTTTATTGCCTTTTGTTTTTCTAGTATACAAAAGTCTTTTGCTGGAAATATATATTTTCAAACAGGAGTTTCTCTTAATAGTGCTAATAATTTAAAAATATCTACAGAATCTCAAGAAAAACTCTTTCAAGATTTTACAGTTGATAACACTTCACAATCAGAAGCCTTTTTAATTTGTTCAAAATGTCCTGGTTCTAATTCTACTTATCCATGGTTTTGGATTTATAAACAAATGGATATAAGAGAAATAACAAATTTTGCGATGGCTGATAATAAAATTAATATTACCTCAGCCATAAGTAAGCAAAGAACTCCATCTTATAGTTTTTCTGTTGGCTATAAATTTTTACAAAACCTAAGAGTTGAAGGAGAGTTTAGAACTCTTAATTTAAAAAGTACTTTAAATGAGCTTTTTGCTAATCTTAATTCGTCAAGCCATGTAAGAGCTGAAAATAACTTTTTTTGCTCTAATTCTGATAATACTGGGAATAATGGTACCGGTACTCCTAATGGTAATCCTCAAAAGGATCCGACAGTTTATGATTGTACGGATTTTTACTCACAGAATTTTAACTCTACAGAAGAGTACGACATTAATGCTTTTGTAAATCAAGATGTACTAAAGCTAAATCCTAATGATACATTTACCATTAATTCTAGTACTGCAATTAACTATTACTTTTTAAACTTCTTTTTTGATATGCCACTTTCTTTTTATAATATTGGTATTTTTACTGGTGTTGGAGCAGGAATGGCCCAAATTAATATAAATTCTACCACTAATTTACCAATAAAATTAAGTGGTAAGGCTTCTGGGTTGGCTTATCAGTATAAAGTTGGAACATACTATAATATTCATGGTTATGAAAATCTACGATTACTTGCTTCTTTAACAAATATTAGTACACTAGGTAAAATTAAATCTAGCACTTTTGAGTTAGATACGATTAAACAAAGTAGTGTTGATTTTAGTTTAATGTATATATGGTAAGTAAAGATGAGAATATTATTAATATATTTTTTGCTATCTTTATCTCCCTTATTTGCTGATGGCTTTTTTATTCAAGGTTCAGTAGGTTCTACCATTAATAGCAAAGCATCTATTAGTTTAAATAATATTAATCAATCACAAAACTTTTCAGAATCTACTAAAAATATTAAAGATGAAACCAATCAGTTAAATAGTGGTTCTAGTAGAGTAATTGTGGAGACGACAAATTCTCTCTCTTATACTTCTTTATTAAAAGAAATTACTTATGATGAGCCTCAACTTTCACCTGTTTTTGCTTTATCTGGTGGTTATACTTATAATCATTTTCGTTTTGAGGGTGAACTCAAAGCTATTGCTTTAAAAGTTAAGCCTAGAAATGCCTTATACGATGCTACAGCAGGCTTAAATATTTCAAGAAGAATAACAACTTACTGTGTAAGTTCATATTGTCAGGGAGATTTAGTTGACCCTAATGATCCTATTGCGAAAGAATGTCCTGTTGTAGCAGGTTCTTCATATTCATGCCATGTTCTTGTTGTTAATGCCGATGATAGTTATTTCCAAGAATTTAATGATATTTTGGTTAATTCAAGTAATCAAGTTTTCTCTGGTGAGATTAATAAAGAGCTATTTTCTGGAGCTCTTATTTCTTTAAATGCCAATAGTTATTTAGGATTTATGAATTTTTTGTATGAACTGCCAATTAGTAAATATTTTACTCTATTTAGTGGTATTGGTTTAGGTTATGGTATTATGGCAATAGGAGGTAATGATGTTGTTAGTAAACAGCAAATTACTTATCCAGCGATTCAATATAAACTTGGAGGCTACTACTCTATAACTAAAAAAATAGATATTACTTTACATTATGCCAATATTAATATGATGGGAGCTATAAAAAAAATGAACTCCCAATCTCTTTTAAGTATTACCGATACTAGTTTTCAGTCTATAGAATTGGGTGTGAGATACAATCTTTTCTCTAAGCCTCATGTAGATTATAATTACAAAAAAATCTTTTCATTACCTTAGTAAAACTTAAAAACTTTATTGCTATAAAAAAGAAAGAATGATAGTATTAATTCAGAATTTTTCTAGGGAAACTATAAACAAATGAAAGTAATCTATATTTATGATACATTATGTGGTTTTTGCAACATGGCGAGACCAAAAATTATTGCATTAAGAAATAAAATTAATGAATATAATGAAAAATCTGAGGAAAAAATCAACTTTGAGGCTATTCATTACAATATGTTTGAAAAGCACGATATTTCTAAATTAGATGGCGAATTTTTAGATATGGTTAAAAAAGTTGCTTTTGAAGTTTCGCCCGCTATGAAAGGTGGTAAGTTTTCGCAAGAATATATTAACTTAATATCTTCAGGCAAATTTATTCATAATTCTGATAGATCTTCCCTTGCTTGTACTACTATGCGAGAAAAATTAAATTTTGATGATTATTTTGATTTCTCTATGGAATTGCAAGCTCTTTTATTTGAAAGTGGAATTCAAATAGATGATATGAAAATTTTAGAAGACCTAGCCGAAAAATATGGGCTAGATAAAGAGGTTTTTGATGAATCTTTAGTGTCTGAAGAGATTATGAAAATTAAAAACTATAATAAATCAGTAGCTACCGTTTATATGAATCAACTGGGTTTAAATGGAGTACCATCTTTAATTTCTGAAGATAAAGATGGTAATATAAGTTTATTAAACCCTCAGAGTGTAGAAAAAACTCTAGCTATCTTAAAAATTTCTTAAGAGGAGTACTTAAGAAATTTTTGCTGTTGTAAACTAGCTAGGCTATAGCTAAAGCTAGGCTGTCCGCTACTATAAGGAGAAATATCGTAGATTTGAAAGGTAAAAACAACTTGATCTCCATCAAAATAGCACTCTGCATTATTAAGATTAGTAACTATTGCATTTTGAAAAAACTTAGATTCCGAATTTTCTTTAATTTGCCGATTTATATCAGCTATTAAATAGTCTATTCCATCATTTGTAAAAATATCAGTAAGATTTACAATTGAACCATTTTGATAGTTGAAAATTGTGTTTTCAACCCAATAATAACCATACATATCATCTTTATTTTGAATTTGCGAGTGTAGGGATATACTTAAAAATGGTAAGGTTGTACTAGAATAAACATTATATTTCATGCTGTAGTCGGGCATAGCATGTTGTAAAAGAGTAGCCTCATGATATATATGCTTTACTTTTTCATTTAAATAATTGGTGTATTTTTCTGCTATTTTTGAACCGGTAAGTTTAGGCAGAATAATATCAAATTTTACAATAAAACTAGATTGATCTTCTTGATTAGGATTAAAGGTTTGCTCTTTATGAACGGTTAAACCATCTTCCACATTTAAAATACCAAAAGTTTCAGCTTTAGCCTGTGATAATAATATAGAGAAACTTAAGATTAAAACTATTTTTTTCAACATTTCTATTCCTTGTTAATCAGTAATAATATTATACTGATTAACAATTTTGTCAACATTATAAACAAAAATGAATAAAAAATTCAGTAAGAATAAATAAAACATTTATTTGACTTGACAAATAATGAATTATTAAGTTAGAATCTATTACATTTATTTATTTTAAGGATTTATACTATGGTTTGGATTGGATTAATTATTGTCGTAATTACTTTTTATGCGATTGTAAAAAATTATGAAACTCGTTTAACTTTATTTGTATCTGGTTTGGTGATGTCAACAATAGCCTTTGTGCCGATGGGAGGTATTAATGCTTTTGTTAAAGAACTAACCAATATGGGATTAGTACCAACAATTATAACTGTGCTAGGATTTAGCTATGTTATGGATAATACAGGATGTTCTAAGCATTTAATTGTTATGGTATCTTCTGTTTTAAAAAGAGTAAAAATAATTTTAATACCAGGAGCGGTTCTTTTAACATTTATTTTAAATATTGCTCTTCCTAGTGCAGCAGGGGCAGCCGCAGCTGTAGGAGCTATTTTAATTCCTATGTTAATTAGAAACGGTGTAAAACCTGCTCTTGCTGGTAGTGCTGTATTAT
>JAIRQL010000053.1 GCA_031256515.1 Alphaproteobacteria bacterium | reverse complement strand
GGCAAGTCGTAGGCTTGCTAATAATACATCTATTTTAGCTTTACTTTTTAAGATTAAGAAATTCTTTATGCTTAAATATGAAACTTGAACTACTCCACTCTTTGCTTTGGCTTAGCTTTAGGAGATTAAAATAAAAGAGGTATTATTATGATAATAAATTAAAAAAATCCAGTGGTATAATAGCATATTTAAAGTTATAATTAATTTTCAATTAGATTTCAATTTGATAATAATTATAAAGAAATAATGCAAAAGAAAAGAGTTTCCATAATTGGAGCAACGGGAAGTGTTGGCAAATCTGCCTTTAATGTTATTACAGGTAATAAAGAAATTTTTGAGGTAGAGGCATTAGTTGCAAAATCTAATTATAGGGAGCTAGCTAAACAAGCCATAGCTTTAAAAGCAGAAAAAGTATTTATTGAAGATATACAGTATTATCAAAGTTTAATTAAGGAGTTGCAACATACTAATATAAAGGTTTTTGCCTCTAAAGAAGAAATTATTAACTTTATAGCTAAAGAAAACTCTTCGGAAACTATTTTAATTTGTTCTTCAGGGTATGAAAGCATTCCATATTTTTATACTGCCCTTAAAACAGGTAAAACTATTGCGATGGCAAATAAAGAGGCGATAGTTTGTGGTGGTAATTTTGCTACAGATTTTATAAATAAATCTAAATCTTTAGTAATTCCTGTGGATTCTGAACATAGTGCTTTGTACCAATCTTTTTTAGCTGGCAATAAAGAAGATATAGCTAGCATTGTAATTACTGCCTCTGGTGGAGCCTTTATAGATTACTCTTTAGAAGAGCTAAAAAATGTTTCCTTAGAACAAGCCCTTAATCATCCAACTTGGAGTATGGGAAAAAAAATCACCATAGATTCGGCAACTCTTATGAATAAAGCCTTAGAGGTAATAGAGGCTTCGGTTTTATTTAGTATCAATGCCGAAAAAATAGAGGTGGTAATTCATCGCCAATCTATTTTGCATGGTGGAGTTAATTATAAAGATGGTAGTTTTATCGGGCATTTTTCTTATCCGAATATGGAAGTACCAGTAGCTTATGGTTTGTATTATCCTCATAGAATTAATACTTCGGTTAAAACTCTAAACTTGGCAGAATTATCGCAGCTTAAGTTTGAAAAATTAAATGAGGAAAGATTTATCGCAATTAAACTTGCTAAAGAAAGTTTAAAACAAGGGAAGAATTATCCTTGTGCTTTAAATGTGGCAAACGAGGTTGCCGTTGAATCTTATTTTCAAGATAAAATTAGCTTTCATAAAATCGTAGATGTGGTAGAATACACACTAGGAAAAATTCCAGTGTTAAATATAAATAGTGTAGATGATATTACAAATTCGGTAGAAATAGCCAAAGTAATCGCTACTGAATATGTAAATCGCTTAAGGTCTGAATGATTATAGAGACAATTAATTTTATTAAAGAATACATTCTAGGTTTTTTTGTATTAATATCCGTATTGGTTTTTGTTCATGAATACGGACATTATATCTTTGCAAAAATGTTTAAGGTAAAAGTTGAGTCTTTTTCTATCGGTTTTGGTCGGGAACTTTTTGGCTGGACTGATAAAGCCGGCACAAGATGGAAAATTTGCCCTATCCCATTTGGTGGCTATGTAAAAATGAAAGGGGAAATGATTGAGAACGAAAATTCGGCTACCGAACATGATGAAGATGCTTTTCAAGCTAAGGCTTTATGGCAAAAATTTTTGATTGTTTTTGCTGGTCCGCTATTTAATTTAATTTTTCCAATTTTTATTTTATTTTTTATTGCCTTTTTCTCGGGAGTAAGTACTTTAGTTCCTAAAATAGATAAAGTTTTAGAAACCTCTAATGCTTATAGTATTTTAAAATCTGGCGATATAATTTTAGAGGCAAACTCTATAAAAATTAAAGATTGGACTGACTTCCAAAAAACAATTTCTTTAAATCCTAATCAAAATATTGATTTAAAAGTATTAAGGGATAGTAAAGAACTAAACCTACAAGTTAAAGTATCGGCAAGAGAAGAAAGAGGCTACAAGGTAGGATTTTTAGGGGTTAGTGCTTCTATGGAAGGTTTGCAGTCGCATAGATATTCATTAGTCCGTTCAGTTTCTTATGCTTATAACACCTATATTGATGTTATTACTTTAATGGTTAAAGGTTTAGGTAGATTATTTATCGGGCAAGTTAGCCTAGATGAAATTGGTGGACCAATTAAAATTGCCGAACTTTCGGGAGATTCCTTAAAAAGAGGTGTGGATTCTTGGATGTTTTTTATGTCCTTGTTATCGCTAAATTTAGCAATTATTAATTTATTGCCGATTCCAGCTCTTGATGGTGGGCATTTGCTTTTATATTTAGTGCAAGGAATCACTAGAAAAAAAATTAGTTTTAAGGTTCAAAGTTTTTTAATGCAAATAGGATTTATGTTTTTGATAGCTCTTATGGTACTCGTGGTATTTAAAGATATATTTTCTTTTATTCTAAAGTAAGATTAATTTCTATGAAAATATTTAAAAGTATTATTTTTGTAATAATTATGGTTTTTTGCTCCCTAAATGCTTTTGCTGAGGTAATTAAGCAAATAAATGTTGCTGGAAATAGTAGAGTTGTTGCCGAATATATTGAGTCGCTACTTTCTGCTATAGAGGGGGAAGACTATAGCGAAGAGAAATTAAATAACGACCTAAAAGCTCTTTATGCGACCGATCTTTTTGAAAAAGTTGATGGGAGCTTTATTGCAGGGGTAGTTTCTATTACGGTGGTAGAAAATCCTTTGGTAGATAATATTACTTTTAGTGGTAATTCTAAGTTAAAAAATGATGTACTGTTAAAAGAACTCCTTTCGCAAAAAAGATCACCATTTTCGCAAAATCGCCTAAATTTAGATATTCAAAGAATCACAGACCTTTACTATAAAAATGGTTTTTTCTCGGCTACGGTTAATTACGAACTAGTAAAAAAAGATTTTAATCGTTTAGATATTGTTTTTAGAATTCAAGAAGGCAGAAAAACCTTAATTGATAGAGTAGTTTTTGTTGGCAATAATGCTTTCCCTAAGGGCGAATTACAATCGCAAATGCTAACTAAAGAAGCCAGATGGTGGAGATTATTTAATGCCGGAGCAACTTACGATATTAATAGAATCCTTTACGATGGTGAATTATTAAGACAATTCTACCTAGAAAATGGCTATCCTAATTTTAGTGTAGTTTCAAATTTCTCGGAACTCTCGCTTGATAGAGGCTTTATAATTACCTATATTTTAGATGAAGGTGAAAGGTATCGTTTTGGTGATATTTCTTTATCTATAAAGCTGTTAGATCTACTTCCTCATGAGGAAGAAATTCTTAAAGAAATTACCCTTCTCCGTAGAGATGATTGGTTTAAAAATAGTCGTTTGCAAAGGCAAGTATTAAGGATTAAAGATAAAATCAATGCTTTGGGCTATCAGTTTGTTAGTGTTGAGCCTCAAATGATTTTTAACGATGTTTCTAAAAGAGTAGATATTGTTTTTGTGGTAGACGAGCAAGATAAGGTCTTTGTTAATCAAGCTAATTTTACAGGAAATAGAAGAACAAGAGACCATGTAATTAGAAGAGAACTAAAATCCGCCGAACAAGATGCCTACGACCA
>JAIRQL010000030.1 GCA_031256515.1 Alphaproteobacteria bacterium | reverse complement strand
CGCACCTCGCACCTCGCACCTCGCACCTTGCACCTCATGAGCTTGGGGTTGGGGGCAATTCTTATCTTAAAAATATTAAAAAAAAGAGGATAGTAAATACCATCCTCTTTTTTATCAACACTTCTCATTTAATACTTTAGTTAGCAGGAGTTGGGGTCGCTGGAGATTGCCCTGCTGAGTTAGCCTGATTACCTGTTGCGGCAGGAGCTTGAGCAGTTGCTACTCCTGTACTAGCTTCAGTCTTTGTACCCGCCTCATTAGTTGGAGCTGGAGTTTCTGCTGTAGCTGTACCTCCAGCAGGTGGAGTAGCTCCTTCTACAGAATTTTGAATATCTGTAGCCGTCGCTGTATTTACAGGAATAGTACTTGGATCAACCAGTTTTTCTAACTCTCTCATAGCATCTGGAGATAATCTTTCTTCAGATAGCATTCCTTGAGTCATAACACTTTGTTCATCAACTATAGCATTTACAAAATCTAAACCTGTAGCTCTAAGTAGTGAATCTGGTGATGCTCTACCGGCTCTAATATCTTCTAAAGCTCTATCAATATTTTTAGTATCTCTTTGGAAGATTCTAATAGCTGCCAACTCTTCTTTTCTTCTATTAAGCTCTCTTGCTTTAGTATATAAAGAATCCATTTGTTCAGCAGTTAAAGCAGGCGGACCAAAAGGAGTTGGGAATCTAATATTAATATTATTAGCATTAATACTTAAGATTCTAATAGCAATAGTTTGCTCTGGTGTTTTTTTGTTTTTTTGCTCTAATAAGAAACTAGTATATTTTGATAAAGCTGGATGATACATATTAGGCATTAAGAATCCTTGTGTACCTAAAATAAGATCCGAAATATTAAACTTAGCCATATCAGGAGTTAAAATACTATCTCTAAGTAAGAAGTAATCTCTTATTATAGAATCAAAAACACTAATTACATTATCTCTTTTCGCATATCTTGAAGCTAAAAGAACATATCTAATTCCGAATGTTTTAATTGCTGTATTAGCAGTAACATACACTCTATTAGCATTAGATTGAACTTCAGCTTCAGTAGCATTAACATCACTACCTAATAAACGAATATTGTTAGCTCTACCTTTAATTTTATTTAAAGAATCTTCTTTAATTATTAATTCTTGATTTAAATATACTGGCTCAGATTTTTTCTCTTCTTTTACATCTTTTTTGCTAGAGAAATTTAAAACTGATAAGAAAGAAGTCCATCTTGATTGCTGATTGCTTCTTTGATTTCTTTTGGCAAGCAATTCTTCTTCTCTTTTTTTCTTTTCTTCTCTTTGAGCTTTTAACTCATTGATTTTTTTTACTCTTTCTTCATCTCTTTGTCTTCTTAATTGTTCGGCTCTTTGTCTTCTAGCATCAGCTTCTCTTTCACGAGCAGTAGCTGGTGAAGCACTCGCTTGCGGTTTAGAGGCAGAAGAACTTTGTGCCATAGGGGTATCATTATGCCCATCTGCATAATCAGCTAAGTTAAGTTTTACAGAAGGATCATTATTTTGATTTGCAGCTTTATATGCTCTTTCTAAGGCAATATAAATTTCTAAATAATTTATAACTGAAATAGTAGGAAAATAACCAACAACATTTGCTACTGAAAAGAAATCTGTTAGTTTTACTACCTCTGCCAAAGTAACATCCGATAAAGTAAGAGGGTTTATAACAGAAGCACACTCTTCCATAGCTTTGGCTAAATTATCAGGAATTTTACCACCAAAGAATATGAAAACATCCACATCGGTTGGATTACAAATACTTTCCTTAGCATTATCTACTGTACTAACATTAATACTTTGATATCTATAAGCATGATTAGGATAAATTCTAGCTAAAGTTCTTTCAAAAATCACTCTACTTTGCTGATTAACATAACCCACTTTAAGCTGTTTTCCTCTTCTTTGAGCAGAAAGATGCTCAAAAGAAAAAACATTAGACATTGAATTAGCAAACATAAATAAATAATCACCATTCAGGTACATCATTAAGTCTAAGTCTGGAGCTAAAGCTAAAGGACCTCTTCCTCTTTTATATTGTGAAAAAACATCATCTCTTACAATAATAAAATCAGCATTAACACCTGTTTTATCAAAGAAATCTGATCTTTGTCCTCTTCTTAAAATAGATGCAATATTATTAACATCATTTTCTGGATATACTAAACAATCAACATTTCTTGCACCTAAATTAATAACACTACATAAATCCATTGAATTAGTGTAGCTAAATGTATCTATACCCTCAGATACAAAAAATATAGGATTTTTAAAATCTAGAATTTTTTGAGTTCTTCCTTCTTCAGTTTTTTTAAAATCAGAAAGAACACCTTCTTGGATAGCTCTAATACTTGCTCTATCACCTTTTCTTAGTGTTTCTAGTTTATTATCTTCTAAGAAAACCCCTGTATCATTCATTTGGCTTTTGAAAATTTCTTCTTGGAAGAAATTAGCATCTGTATTATTTTGCTCTCTAAATCTATCAGAAAAAAGAACATCTATTTGATTTTCTTCCCTTCTAGGTCTATTTAATTCTTCTTGCTCAGCTCTTTGCTGTTTGATTATTTCTGGAGGAATATAATCATCTGAAGCTCTTGGACCTTGTCTATTTAATGAACTTACAGCTGATTCTGTAGCATTGCTATTGCCATTAGCTCCATTACCATTGCCAACTCTTTGACCTGGTTCTGCAGCTATTAAGCCAAACGACAAACTAGAACTTAACATTAAAAAAGATAATAAGAGAACTGTCTTTAAACAATGTTGCATTATTTTTATAATCATATATTTATAACCACTACTACGAATTTTTTGCAAAAACATGTATTGTATTATAACAATATTAATTACAACTTGCAACTATTTATAATGTTTCTTTTAAAATAAAACTATACTAAAATATTCGTTTTTAATATAATAGTAAAGTCTAATTATTATAAAACTTAGAAAACAAGGATTATTATGAGTATTAACTTAAAAAATTATATCGCTGAAATTCCTAATTTCCCAGTTGATGGAATCTTATTCTACGATATTTCACCATTATTAGCAGATAAACAGGCTTGGGGTGAAACTGTATCACAATGTTCTAAAATTGTTAGCTCAATGCAACCAACAATTTTAGTAGCTTTAGAATCTCGTGGTTTTTTCTTAGCTGGAGCTATCGCTAGAGAATTAAATTTAGGATTCATGATGGTTCGTAAAAAAGGCAAATTACCAGGCGAACTATACTCTTACTCTTATGAATTAGAATACGGCACTGACACTTTAGAGATAAAAAAAGATCTTCTAAAAAGTACTGATAGAGTAGTTATTTTAGACGATCTTTTAGCCACAGGCGGAACATTAAATGCTTGTGATAATCTTATAAATAAAACTGGAGCAACTGTTGTTGGAGCAGTTTGTATTTTAGAGCTATTAGACCTAAAAGGTAGAGATAAGTGTAATTTTAATGTGGAAACTTTACTTAAATACTAATTAAAGTATTTAAGTAAAGCTGTTTTTCTACTAGTTTTCATTTTTAAGGTAATACAATCTTTGTGGAAAAGGAATCTCAATACTTTCTTTCGCAAAGGTATCATGAATTTTTCTTAAAAACATAGTTTTTACAGATGTTTGTTTTCCTACTGCAACTTTAATGCGGCATCTAACATTAACACTACCATCACTAAAGCTCACAACTCCAATAGTTTCAAGAGGAGCTAAAATAGCTTTACCTACCTTTTCATCTTGCTTTAATTCTTCAGATATATTTACTAATATTTTAAATACTTTATCTAAATCACTATTGTAAGCTACACCAACTTCAATTATAGCAAAAGAATAATCTTTAGAGTAGTTGATTATGTTATTGATATTCTTAAAAGGAATATTAATTAAACTTCCATCTGAATCTCTAATTTTAATATATACCATTGATATTTCTTCAACCGTACCTTTTGCTCCTCCTAAATCAACAGAATCATTTAAAGAAAAGCTATTTTCTAAGAAAAACATTATAGAGTTAAAAAAGTTTTGAAGAATATCTTTCATCCCAAAGGCTACAAGCATAGTTATAACCCCTGTACTAGATAGTAATATCCCTAATGGTATCCCCAAACTAAAAACAACTGTTATTCCCAAAACAATACAAAATACTATTTTATAAGGTTTTTGCATTATTTTATAAAGTGTTAGTGTTTTTTTAAGCTGAGCAACATCCCCTTCTTTAGCTAATTTTGATAAATATTTTTCAATATAGATTATCGCTATAAAGGTTAATACTAGTAAAAAGCCAAAAGCAAAGAAGATATTTACTATAATATTAGAAACTCTACTAGGAATTAAACTATCTAATTTACTTATAAGATTCGTTTCTATTATTTTATCAAATAAATAAATGTACATTAAAGCGAAAACTATATAATAAAAAACATTAAAAATCCGCCAAAATAAAGTAAGATCTATACCACTTTTAGATGTTGTATTATTAAATAGTAATTGCGATATATTTGCAGAAACATCACTTCTTCTAATTACTGTTTTTTCTATGAAAACACTATAAAGCAAAGACTGTACTAAATAAATACATAGCATCCCGATAATTACAAATAATGTTTTTATTATGGCATCTTTTATAATCCCTGAATCTAAAAATAGAATGGTAAGTAAATAAGAATACACTGCTATGTATAATAAAGTTATGGAATACTTTTTAGCATGAAGAAGGAATCTTTCATATTTCCTAGCATGATTTGAAAGACGATGGTTGATTTTTTTAATTAAAATTCGTAAATTAATTGCAAAAACTATCATTACTATAACAAAAATAGCAATATTCAGTTTAGCCAAAGCAAAGTCTTTCATTTCTGTAAAAACATAATGTAATCCTAAAAAAGAAAATACAACCCATAAAAAAGAAAAAATCCAGTTTTTTAATTTATAAAGAGAAGTTCCTTGAACTTTAAAGAAAATTATTTTTAAGAATCTTAACAACAACATTAAAATTACAGTAAATACAAACAGATTTAATACCCATTCGTACATTGTAACATTTGTGCTTACTTTACCTACTGTCATTAAAAGAGTAACAGGTAAAATTGTTGGCAAAAAGAATCTTAAATTAATAAGAAACAATAAAAAATTCCCTTTGATAAAAGAATTTCTTTTGTAATGCTTTGTAAAATCTCTGACATATTTTTGAACATTATAAGCTTTTGCATAAAAATACTCAATCAACAATAAAATTATATTAGCCAATGCTACAGCTAAAACTAAAATAGCTAAATTCTTATAATTAATATTAATAAGGTCTGCTTCAAAATCTTTAATATATTGTTTAGATTTTTCATACAAACCTAATTGTTGATATTGCTCGTTGGCTAAACTTATGAAATTTTCCATATGATCAGCAATGTTTTCTTCTGGATACTCTTCTGGTGCTGATTTTTCTGCTGTATCCGTAGCTACTGGAACATTATTTGTACTAGTGTTGGGACCAGTAGTGTTTTCAAGAGTATTAATTAAAGATTGTACTTTGTTAGGGTCTTTAAGGATATTTAAAAAATCTGCTAAAACTTCTTTATCTTTATCGTTTAAAGAAGTAGCTGTTGGTTGCTCGGCAGCAAAAGCACTATTGTATAAAAATAAAGTAATTAATAAGGTAATAAAGAATTTAAAATATTTTTTCATAGAATCTATACTCTGTTATCTTGCTTATTTGTAAAAATATACTATATAATAGTTGTCAGCACAATACAGAGATTTTAATGATAAGAAAAAAAATGGTTTTATTAAGCGTAATTGTAGTAGTAGCTCTATTTATCACCTCAGTTTTATATCAAGCAGATGTTTTTGCCGGAGCTTATTATAAAGGACCAAAAAGTGAATACTTTGATGGAGTAAGATTTAAAAGAATCGGTATTGATGAAACAAATAAAGTAAATTTTTCAGCCCTACAGGCGATTTTACATTTAACTGGTATCAAAAAAATTGAAGGTTTAGATTATCCCGACTGGGAAAAAGAAGAAGTTATCGTAAATCAAGCCATTCCCGAGCCAAGAGTTATGGGAGATGAGGTTAGATATTACTTCATTAATCACTCAACTGTCCTTATTCAAACTAATGGACTTAATATAATTACCGATCCTATTTACTCTAACAGAGCTGGGGCATTTTTTATGGGACCTAAAAGATTCCATAAACCAGGAATTGCTTTTGAAGACCTTCCTAAGATTGATGTTATTTTATTAAGCCATTCTCATTATGATCATTTTGATAGCAAAACTTTAAAAAAATTATTTAAACGAGACAACCCTATGGTTATAACTCCAGTAGGTAATGACTATTTATTACGAAAAATTAATAAAAATTTTAGAAATACTCCATTGTTATGGGATGAAAGTACTAAATATGCAGGTTTAAAGTTTACTTTAACT
The DNA here is from genome assembly GCA_031256515.1 of Alphaproteobacteria bacterium. GTDB lineage: Bacteria > Pseudomonadota > Alphaproteobacteria > WRAU01 > Hepatincolaceae > WRAU01. Next base: position 11,783 of record JAIRQL010000030.1, on the reverse strand, counting down.
AAAGCCTATCATTGGACCCAAAGAGGATTATTTGATGCAAATAAAGCTCTTTGGGGTGGTTTTATCATTGAAACTCCTTCTAAAACTATCTATTTTGCTGGAGATACCGCATTTGGCAATGAGGACGGGAAAATCTTTAAAGAAATCCATCAAAAATTTCCTAATATAGATTTAGCCTTTTTACCAATCGGAGCTTATCTTCCTGTTAATATTATGAAATCAGGGCATACTAGTCCTGAAGAAGCTGTATTAATTCATGAATTAATACAAGCAAAAAAATCTATCGCCATACATTTTGGAACATTCCAACTTTCAGCAGAAAAAAGATTACAGCCTTTAGAAGATTTAGAAATTGCCAAGCAAAAATATTCCCTAAAAAAAGAGGAGTTTATTGGATTAAAACCTGGTGAGTTTGGTACTCTTAAATAAAGTTAGATAAAATTTTATTTTTATTGTATAATAGTTTAGTTTGTTTTTTTTTATGATAGGAGTTTATTTATACATGTTTAAAATACAGTATGACTTAGAAAGTTTTTCTCAGGATTTAGAAGATCTTAAAAGAGATAAAAGGTTAAAAGATTGGAGTTTCTCTTTTGTCCAAGACGGAGATGAAGATTTGATTGAATTGTATTTAAAAGACAGCGAGTTTGGTGATGTTGGCTTTTTTGAAGTAAAAGAAAATACTTACTATCTTGAATTTAGATTTTATTTTTACGATAATGGTGAAAGTTATAATAATAAAGAACATGATGAAGAAGTTTATTCTTACTTTCATGGTAAATTAGTAAGATTTATTCTGTCAAAAATAATTAAAAATGGCGAATCTATAGATATTATAAAAGGTTAGTTTATATATATTCTAACCTATTTCCTTAAAAATCAATCTTTTTACTATGAAAAAAGAGTCTAGTTAAATACCAAATTTATCTCCTCAAATTAATAAAATAAATTAAAAACCAACAATAAATTATTAGCTAATTATAGAGAAAATATGGATTTCAATAAAAAATTCTTAGAATATAAAAATATATTAAGTAATGAAGAATTTATTACCAGAAAACCAAGTAGCCACAGTACGAAAAATTCCAGTTAGAATAGGAGGTAGTGATTACCTTCCAAGTACAGATACCATTTTATTAGAAGAAAGTCTTAATGAAATAGTCTCTACTTCAAAATTTTACTTGGATGATAATATTAACGATTATAAAAAATCTTTAGTGGCTTATTATGAAACAGGTAAAATTAAAAAGAATATAAAGATTTCTTTCTCCAAACTTATGAAAAATCATTCAAAAAACAATAATGCTTTAAAGGAGATAGGTAATCAGAATGGATTATAATAAACTAACAGAGAAATATTTAAAAATAAAACCCATACCTAAATGATAAAGAGTTATTTTATTATAAATTTGTAGAAGATTTTGATATTGAGAATACTTATCATAGTAATGCCATAGAAGGTAATACTCTTACATTACTAGAAACATCCTTAATATTAGAGGGTTGTTCTATTGGTAATAAAAATATGAGAGAACTCTTTGAAGTAGTAAATCATTCTAAAGCCTTTAATTACATATTTGAAACTAAAGATAATAAAACCAATGCTTTTGATAAATTTATATATAAAAAAATGGATGAAAGATTTTGAAGTTAAAAAGGATATTTAAGAAAATCCTAAACCTAAAAAGAAAAATCAAAATATAGATATGTAATTTTTAAATTAAAAAACATATCAGTTAGGTTTACAAGAATTCCTATGATTTAAAAGTTTAATGATACATTATCGTGGTAAGTTTCACAGATAAAAATAATAAGATGAGATTATTAACTTTATCTAAAAATTAATAATCTACTTCCCAATCTTTTTTAATTAATGAATGTAGTTTAAATCTAACACCCCAGTTAATACTACTTTCTATAACTTTATGTTTAGCTTCATATCCTAATGAATATAGTTCTCTTCTTTGAGCATAGTTTCCTAAAAGTTTATAAGAAAGCTCCAAATCTATATGATCGGTAAGAGCATAATAACCACCAATTGAACCAGAGATACCATATTCTAAATTAGCCCCACCATCTACCATAGCAGAAGCAAAGTTTGGTTGCACAAAACCAAATCCTAATTTATAAAATACATTAATATCTTTATAATCCCAAAAATCTTGTCTAAAATTAAAGAAAACATACTCTAATCTAATGTTAGATTGGGTATAGTTAGCATTACCCGCCATAGTTCCATTAATTTTATAAGACATTAAATCGTAAGAGGCATACTCCATTTCAACCCCATACTTACCAGCAATCATATATCCTACAATAAAATTAGACATAAAATTTGGTTCAAATAAATTAAATGTAATATTATATCTGCTTTGATTAAGACCACCAGTATCTAAATCTGGCAACCAAGTAGTTTGATCTACTCTAGTTCCAATATGATGAGCTTGATTAACTTGCAAATATATATAGTTAGTACTAGTTCTTGGAGCAGCATACACATTTAAAGATAAAATAAAAACGAAAAAAACAGATAAAATTAAATATTTTACTGAAATATATTTTGTATTAAAGGATACTTTCATAATCATAAATTTTATTATCTCTTTTTTTTACAAATAAACACTACTTCTTGAGTTCATACTAGCGACTCTATTTTTAACCTAAACAATAATATTAAATGGCGGACAGAGAGGGATTCGAACCCTCGATTGGATTTCTCCAATACTCCCTTAGCAGGGGAGCGCCTTCAGCCACTCGGCCATCTATCCTTAAATAATTACATTATTAATTGTTTACTCACTAAAATAGAGAATATCCTATTATATAAAAAATCCGAAATTTATTCAACTATTTTTTTTAAAACTAACTTTACTTTCAACTCCTTGCACTAATCTTTTAATATTTTCTCTATGTTTATAAATAATTAGTACAGAAATAACTATTGAAACATAAAACAAAGGCTCATCTAAAAAATAACAAGAAATTGGAAAAACAATTACTGCAAGTATCGCCGATAAAGAAGAATATCTAGTAGTAATCGCTACAAATAACCAAACCGCTCCACATATTAAAAATACTAAAGGATCAAAAGCTAAAACTGTTCCGAAAAAAGTTGCAACCCCTTTTCCACCCTTAAATTTTAACCAAACCGGATACATATGCCCTACGATGGCAACAAGCCCAGCAATAGCTACATAAGTTTCAGGTAAATCAAAGTAATATCTAGTTAAAAGAATAGCAATTGCACCTTTAAACGAATCTAAAAGTAAGGTGCATAAAGCCAAACCTTTATAGCCTGCTCTTAAAACATTAGTAGTACCAATGTTTTTTGAACCGATAGTTCTAATATCTACACCATAAAAAGCCTTAACTAAAATATATCCATAAGGTAGTGAACCTAAAAAATAACTGATAGAAATCACTATCATTAGCGAATCTGAATTCATTTAAACCTCAATAATATCTTTATATAAACTTAATATTTTCTAAGAAAATTGTAAAACATTATTTAATTTATCTAAAAATATTTGCAAAAACCAGGCTGCAGCTTGTTCGTCTATATCTTTATTATTCTTTTTTAAATTATTATGTTTAACTAAATTGGTAGAAAATCTTTCATCTTGAAAAAAAATAGGAATATCTATATGTTTTAACACCTCTTTGGCAAAGTCTTTAGTTGATTGAGTTCTCTCATTTAAGCTACCATCACCATCGTAAGGAAAACCAATTACTAAAGCAAATATTTCTTCGGTAGCAATGATTTTTTTTAGCAAGATAATATCATTTTTAAATTGAGTTCTTTTAATAGTTTTAAGTGGAAAAGCCAACGATAAATTGCTATCACTAGTAGCTAAACCAATATTATTTTTGCTAACATCTAAAGATAACAATCTCTGATTTTTACCAATATGCTTTTTTATAAACTGAATATCTTCCATAATCATGAGGAATTCCTATTTGTTTTTCTTTATATTTTTTATTATAATAAGTAAATAAATATTAAAAAGGAATTAATTTCATGAGTGATGTGGATCTTGAAAGACTAATCAGATTAACCAATATTGATATTGAACCAGAGATCTTAGAAAAATTCTCGGAATCAGTTAAAAATATTCTACAATGGACTGAAGAGCTTCAATCTGTTGATACAACTGGCATTGAACCAATGTTTAGTGTTTTTGATCTTTTCAATAAAGGCTTAGAAAATTTACGAGAAGATAAAGTGTTAGACGGCAATGTACGGGATGCTATTTTATTAAATGCTCCTGATAAAAACGATATGTTTATTTGTGTACCTAAGGTTATAGATCAAGAATAAAAGGAAATTGCCATGAGTTTATTAAACTTAAGTGTTAAAGAGCTTGCTGATAAGCTAAAATCTAAAGAAATTTCTTCGGTAGAACTAACTACAGCTTATATTGAATCTTCAAATAAAGCTGATGAGTTGAATATTTATATTACAAAAACTTTTGATTTAGCTATGGAACAAGCTAAACAATCAGATACTCGCAGAAATAAAGGTGAGCCTTTAAGCGATATTGACGGTATCCCTCTTGGTATTAAAGATATTTTCTTAACCAAAGGAGTTAAAACTACTAATGCTTCGGCTTTTTTAAAAGATTTTATCGCTCCTTACGAATCTACCATAACCCAAAACTTATTAAATGCAGGAATGGTATCTTTAGGAAAACTTAATTTAGACGAATTCGCTATGGGGTCGGCTAATTTAACCTCTCATTTCGGACCAGTAATTAATCCATGGAAGCTAGAAGACGGTAAAAATAGAGTACCAGGTGGTAGTTCGGGTGGAAGTAGTGCAGCTGTGGCTGCAAGAGCCGTGCCTGTTGCATTGGGGACTGATACTGGTGGTTCTATTCGTCAACCTGCTAGTTTTTGTGGGCTGGTAGGAATGAAACCAACCTATGGAACTTGTTCTCGTTTTGGCACTATTGCTTTTGCTTCATCGCTAGATCAAGCTGGAGTATTAAGCCGTAATGTGGTTGATAATGCAATGGTTTTAAATCATATGGCTGGCTATGATGAAAAAGATTCTTCCATGATAAAATTTAATAAGCAAGATTTCCTTTCTAAAATTGGACAGTCTATTAAGGGAGTTAAAATTGGCTTACCTAAAGAATATTTTTCTGACCAACTTTCGGCTGAAATTAAAGATTATTGGACAAAAATTGCCAATGCTTTAAAAGAAGAAGGTGCAGAAATTATTGATATAAGTTTACCACATACTCAATATGCTTTAGCGGTTTATTATATGGTAGCACCGTCTGAGGCTTATTCTAATTTAGCAAGATTTGATGGTATCCGTTATGGTAGTAGAGCTGAAGCTAAAGATTTAGAAGATACTTATAAACAGTCAAGAAAGCAAGGCTGGGGTGAAGAAGTTAAAAGAAGAATCCTCATTGGAAACTATAATCTTTTAACCGAAAATTTTGATAAATATGTTAAAGCTGCTAAAATTAGAAAATTAATTGCCAACGATTTTATTGATGCTTTCAAAAAAGTTGATGTGATTTTAACTCCAACTACGACCTCACCTGCTTTTGCTATTGACGAACAGCCTAGTAATCCTTTAGAAATGTATTATAACGATTTATTTACCGTAACTGCTAATTTAGCTGGGCTTCCTGCTATTAGTATCCCTGTAGGGCTTTCTAACAATGGCTTACCTATTGGTATGCAACTTATTGGTAATTATTTTAAAGAATCTGACCTTTATGCTTATTCTTACATATTAGAGCAGAAGGCTCAATTCTCTGAGTTATCTTCTTTTGTTAAAAAACATAACTTAAATTAAAAGGAAGGAAAAGCATGACAAACTTAATAGAAGGTAAAACAGGTCTTTGGGAAGTAGTAATTGGGCTAGAAGTCCATGCTCAAATAATTTCAGAATCAAAATTATTTTCAAGCTCTTCAACTCTTTTTGGTAGTGAGCCTAATACTAATGTATCTTTTATAGATGCAGGGCTACCAGGAGTTTTGCCTCGTCCTAATAAATTTTGTATAGAACAAGCAATTAAAACTGGCTTAGCTTTAGATGGCGAAATTAATTTAGTTTCTTATTTTGATAGAAAACATTATTTTTATCCAGATTTACCATTCGGTTATCAAATTACTCAGTTTTATAAGCCAATTATGGAACATGGTAAAATGCTAATAGAACTTGAAGATGGTACAACAAAACTTATTGGTATAACAAGGCTTCATGTAGAACAAGATGCTGGTAAACTATTGCATGAACATCATCCTAATAAAAGTTTTGTAGATTTAAACAGAGCTGGTGTTGGTTTAATGGAAATTGTTTCAGAGCCTGATATTCGCTCAAAACTTGAAGCAGCTACCTATGTTAATAATCTTAGAGTTCTTTTAAGAAGCATTGGTACTTGCGATGGTAATATGGAAGAAGGTTCTATGAGATGTGATATAAATATCTCGGTAAGAAAACCTGATGAAGATTATAGAACTAGGGTAGAAGTTAAGAATGTTAATTCTATAAAATTTTTACAACAGGCAATAGATTTTGAAGTAGAACAACAAATTGCCACTTGGGAAAATGGTGGTGAGGTAGTTCAAGAAACTAAGCTATTTGACCCAAGCTCTGGTAAAACTTTCTCCTTAAGAAAAAAAGAAGATTCTGGTGGTTATAGATATGTTAGAGACCCTGATATTTTACCATTAATGCTAGATAAATCTTATGTGGATGAAATAAGAGAAGCTCTGCCAGAATTACCACAAGATAAAAAAGCTAGATTCATTAACGATTATTCGCTTAGTGCTTATGAGGCAACTATTTTAACAGAAAATGTTGAAACTTCAGACTTTTTTGAGAAATCTTTATCTAATGCCTATGGTGATATTAGAAACCCTAAGTTAGTTGCTAACTGGATAACCACTAATCTATTTGCCTTACTTAATAATAGTGGCTTAAAAATTAGTGAATCTAAAATTTCGCCACAGCAATTAGGCGAAATGATAGATTTAATTGAAGAAGAAGTTATTTCTTCTAAAATTGCTAAAGAAGTTTTTGATATTATGTGGTCGGATGATAAGTTTTTCGGCATATCTCCTTTAGAAATTGTTGAGGTGAAAGGTCTTAAACAAATTACCGATACTACCGAAATTGCAGCCCTTGTTGATAAGCTCTGCAATGAAAATGCTGATAAAATAGAACAAATTAAGGCTGGTAAAGATAAACTTTTAGGTTGGTTTGTAGGGCAAATTATGAAAGAAACTGGCGGTAAAGCTAACCCTGAGGTTGTTAATTCTTTGCTTAATAAAAAAATATCTTCATAAGGTTTGTAGATAGCTTAGATATGGCTTTATACTATATCTAAGCTATACTTACAAAGAACAACTATGAAAAAACAATATATTTATTTAGATGCAAGTGTTTATCATTCTTATAAATTTGATGTTATTAAAAACCCTATCCAACAACTAACAGATAAACAGCTTTTTATAAATTTATGTTCTGATATTACTAAAAAAGAAGTCCTAAAAAATTCTAAAAAACTTATTGCTGAAGAGCTAATTTTAAAATATCCAAAATCTCTAAAAGGGATTTTAACTCAAAGTGTAGATAGTACTAATATTTGCACTATAGATTTTATTGAAAATCATATTAATAAGCTAAAAAATCAATATTTTAAAAATATTGAAGATTATTTTAATAACCATTGTGAATTTATAGATTGTTATAGTGTTGATACGAAAGCAATATTTGATACTCATTTTAATTTTAATCCTCCTTTTAGTGAAAAAAAGCAAAGCGAATTTAAAGATGCCTATGTGCTATCTTCTTTACTAAACTATGCCAAAGAAAATAATATAAAAATATCGGTGGTTTCTAACGATAAAGATTGGGAAGATTTTGTAAACTATAACGATAATAGTAAATACTTAACCTATTACCAAAATTTGCCAGAGTTTTTATATAGAGATGAAATATCGTATTTAATAGTTAAAAATTATATTAAAGATTTGCTTAAATATGCTAATACCCAGTTAGTGCATAATTTAAGAGATTATATAAATAATCATAATATAGAGATTGAAAAAGTTTATGATAACTTCACTTTTTTAGAAGAAATAGATTGGCATATTTTAAGTATAAATTTTAAAGCTGGAAATATAGAAAAAGTAGAAGACAAAAGTATAGTAGCATACAAGGTGATATTAAATATTACTGCTACGGTTTTATATCCTGATTATGATAGCGATACCTCTTCCGAAAAATATAAAGCTACCGATGAATTGATAATTACATTATCTAATAATAAAATTACTAAAACAACTAGCGATAGCATGCAATATTTTATTAATAGCTATAAGCAATAGTGCTTATCAATAAAATTACTACCAAACTTACTTTTTCATACTTTGATGTAAAAACGATGCAATAGCAATAATATCTTCTTTCACATAGTAAGAAATTAAAAATGGATACTTTCGCACCACATATTCTCTAAGCTCAGGTTTTCCCTCAACTTGTTTTGCCATATAAGGATTATTTGCTATTAAGTTAATACAAGTAGTAATATGTTCTTTAAAATCTTTGGCAACAGAAATACCTCCCTGTTCTACATACCAATAAACATAGTTTTCATATTTATTGCTTGCCTTAGGATACCATATAACTTTATTCATAAAAGTTAATCTCCTAAAAGAGCATTAATTCTTTTCATAACATCTTCGTGTGGGATAGTATTTCCTTTCTTTATTTCATCTAAACCCTCTTGCATTTGTTGCAATTGCCACTCTCTTAATTCTTTTTGTTTACCTAGTTCTGTCCAATATTGAATTTGCTGTGGCACTGTTCTAAAATCTTTATCTGCTTGCTCTTTAACATCCTCTACAAACTCTGCAGGCAACCTTACTGACTTGTAATTCATTCTAACCCTCTTTAATAGTATTTAATATATTATACTGCATACCGCAACAAATCGCAATATGATTGAGTATTATCTTAAATTAATATTTAAAAAAAATTAAGAATGTACAGGATAATGTATTGCTAGTATTTTAGTATATCATGATTAGTCAGTTTTATAGTCTAATTTAGGGGTTATTTCATTAGTTGCAAAATGTATAAAGTCTTGTCCTAATTTCGTAAGAACATAATTTTCTTCATTATCAAAAGCTGATTTCATAGTACTACTATTACCATTTGGAATTTTACTACCTGTAGGACCATTTTTTATAAATTCCCCACGATAATTCACTTCTTTATATTGCCTAATTATTCCACCTGTACTTAAATCACGAATAATGAGCTTATATAAATCAGCCTCTTGTGAATCTTCTCTTGGTATATTTATATTAGGATATAAATCTTTCCATATATCATATCTAGTAATCCCATCTTTATTGTAAATAATTTTCATAATATTAAAATGCAGGTCAGAATATTTTTGAATCCAATCTAAAAACAACTTTACAATTTCATACCCAGTTTGATTATCAGAAGCTGAATTAACTAATACATTTCTTACATATTTTCTTTTATCTTCACTTCCAATAGCTCCCCAATCTCTAAATGCTTTTTTACATAGAGATTGAAATTCTTCACTGCTAACTTTATGCGAAATTATATCATCTTGCCAATCAAGTCTTTGTGTTATTTCAGCAAAGGTAAATTCTTTTTCTTTCCACTCATCTTTTAGCATTTGTATTTGAAAATTTAAGAAATCATTAATTTTATCTTGTTCTTTTTCTCCTAAATGACCAGCTAATGCAGAAAAAAAACCACCCCCATAAGGAATAAGACCAGCCACTATATTTAATCCAGCTCTAGTTGTTTTACTATTTATATTCATATCAACCTCTTTTTATATTTACTATATTTTAACTCTTATTTAGCAAAATTTTAAGTAAAAATAAAAGTGGCATAGAACAAAAATATGAAGAATTTAACTATAAAAAAGCAAGATGAAATCTTGCAGTATATTGAAAAACACTAAGAAGAACTAAGGATAATGGCGGACCCAAGACGACTCGAACGTCTAACCTACTGCTTAGAAGGCAGTTGCTCTATCCTGTTGAGCTATGGGTCCTTAAGGATATTAATATTACTAACACTATAAATTAACAACGGTTATATATTAGCAAGATTCTTCAAAAAAGTCAAAACAAAATTCAAAATAATTTCATATTGACTTTATTATGCTAAAGTTTTACCATTCTCTAGTATTATAATTGTTAAACAAGTTATTAAATGATAAAAAACAAAACTGTTTTTATAAGGGCTATTTTTATTTTATGTGCCTGTGTAATTGTAGGTGGAACTTTAGCTTATATTAAAATTCCTGCTGGCTGGCTTTTAGGGTCAACCCTTGTAAGTGTTATATGCTCTGTTCTAAAAATAAATATAACTATCCATAATAAAATCCGCTCTTTCTTTTCTATAATTGTTGGTTTGGCTATTGCAGGATCTGTTAATAGCGATTCCTTTGCCTTAATAGAAAAATATCATTTTAGTATTATATTAATAACTACCTCTATCCTTGTAATGTGGTTAGCAAATTATCTTTACTTTAGAAAACAAAGCTACGATACAAATTCGTCGCTTTTAGCTTCTTTACCTGGTGGAATGTCTTCAAGTATTTTGCTAGCAGATAGCCTTAATTGTAATAAAAACCTTGTAGCTTTAAGTCAAATCGTACGATACATAACCAGCATATTTGTGTTTCCTATATGCTTTTATTTCTTCTTTTTATTTGAATTCCACGACCACGAAGTACCAACACAACCATTTGTTTTATATCCAATTTTACCACAATTACTATTAATTATTGCCCTATATGCCTTATTATTATTGATAGGGAGAGTTTATAAATTTACTCCAATAATTTTTGCAATTTTTGTAGGATTTTTTATTTATGCCACAGGATTAGTTGATATAAAAATAGATTCCCTTGTTAGAATAATCGCTCAAATCTTTTTAGGATGGTATGCAGGTAGCCAAATTAATATAGTTAAACATGAAACAAAAAAAATGTTTTGGGTTTCTTTAAAAGCTGCCTTAATATCTGTAATAATGGCAGTATTCTTTGCATTTATTGGAAGTTTTCTTTTAGGTATTTCTCTTATGAATCTTTTACTTGCCTTAGCACCTGGCGGTAGCGATGCTATGACCTTTTTAGCCTTAGCTTTCAACCTAGATGTCTTGTTTGTAAGTATTCATCAAGTTATCCGCATTTTGATTTTAAATGTTTTAGTAGGATTCTTAGGCAGTTTTCTTACTAGAAAAAAACTGAAACAAAAGCATTAAATTAATTATTTTATTAGTTTTTTATAATAAATTTGATAGTAAAAAGTAATTATTAATTAATTTCTTATACCCTTTTTATCTTTAAATCTTAATTTTATCATTATGTTATAGATACCTTAAAAATGGAGGGCAAGCCCTCCCTAAATTACTCAGCTAGATTCTACCTAAAAGTTATAGATACCTTAAAAATGGAGGGCAAGCCCTCCCCTTAATAGCTCATAGAGTTATTAAAAAAGGTTATAGATACCTTAAAAATGGAGGGCAAGCCCTCCCTAATTTACATTCGCATGAACTTTATAAATGTTATAGATACCTTAAAAATGGAGGGCAAGCCCTCCATAGTTCACGATTATAAGATGATGTGGCACGTTATAGATACCTTAAAAATGGAGGGCGAACCCTCCATTTCTCTCTTTTATAAGGAACTTCAATCTGTTATAGATCCCTTAAAAATGGAGGGCGGACCCCCCTCAAAAAAGGACCCCACAATGCCTCCACT
>JAIRQL010000020.1 GCA_031256515.1 Alphaproteobacteria bacterium | reverse complement strand
TCACCATCTGCTAAAGATTTAGCCATTCTTTTAGCCTCTTGCAATTGATTTCCTAGAGTTGTTAAAGTTTCTGTAATTTGTATATATTGACTTCTAAGATTAGTATTTATCTGTGTATCCATTTTAGTTATAAGACCTTCTAAAGTTGGAGCCTCCACCAATATAGCTTGTACTTTAATAGAAATTAAAGGTATTAGTAAAAATAATAATACAAACTTTTTCATGACTTTATCCTTTGCATTTTAATAAATTAGAACTTAAACGAATTACCGATTCGTTTATCTTTTGCAACTCTTTATCATACTGTTCTAAAGTAATGATTGTTTGGGTTAAATACTCTTTGTACTTATTATTTTTCCGTACTAAATTAAAATTACTTATTGCTAAAAAAGTAATAAGTATTAAGCACCCAATCACAACAATATTCTTAGTGTTTTTAAAAAATGATATTAGTTTTTCCTTTTTCATAATTCCTCCATAAAAAAAGTTATAGCTATAATTGTATGATTATTATTTTTACAATTTCAATAGTCTTGATTACATATAAAAAAGCCTCTCTAAGCCTTTTGTTTACAGTGTTTTTAAACTTTAATTGTAAGTAGTGTAGGTAATTGTATATACACTCGCACAGTTCAAAACACCTCTAGCCCTTTTTGTATAAGCTCTACGACGATTACCAGCGAAATTACACTACCCTACATTACATACAATCGCCATTCTTTAAATCACTCTTAAAAAGAAATAAAATTATTAATTATTCAAAAAATAACAAGGAGAAATAGCTTAATGGCAAAAGATAAAAACGAAGCCCATTTAGTAGGTTATATAACCAATATTGAGGTTAAAAAAGCTGGGGAAAAAGACTTTGTAAAATTCTCAGTAGGTATTAATGAAAGCTATATAGATAAGGATAAAAACGAACATAAAAAAACTACCTGGCATAATGCTTCCAGTTTTAATACTGAAGTAATAAGTGAATTAAAAACTTTAGATTCTAAGGCACAAAATTTTGGAATTGTAAGAGGAAATTTAGAGCATTCTTCTTATGAAAAAGACGGTACAACAATCTACACAACAGCAATAAATGTTAAAGATTTTGAAGTTGCAGATAAAGATTTTGCTTCAAAAAATAATTCTCAAACAATTGAATTAAAAGGCATATTGACTAGTGATGTAGAAATAAAAACTACTAAAAAAAAGGAAATGGAAAATCAAATCAAGGATATAAATAGTTTAGAAACCCGCTATAAAATCAAAGATTTAACTCATGAAGATTTAAAACTACTTAAAGAAGAGAATATCACTTGCTATGTGGCAAGTTTAAAAAACGGTAAAAAAGACCCAAATGAACTTGATCAATATTTATATACAGACTATGAAGATTTTAATAATAGCATGCTACATGTTGAAAACTTTATTGAAGACCCAAATTCTCATTATAAAGAGGAGGTATTTAATATTGACAAACATATTAATCTTAATTCCAGCAAAGAAAAAACTATAAATAGTCGGGAGTTTGCCACTTTTACCATAGCTACAGATGAGTTTCATTATAAAGATAAAACTACTGGTGAATGGAACACTAAAAGTCAATTCCATGATATTACTGTTTTTGATAAAGCAACAGTTGAAAGTTTAAAAGGTGGAAAGAAAGGACAATCCATAGAATTAAAAGGAAATATTTCTGTAAGTGAGTTTGAAAAAGAAGATGGCTCAGCTAAAGGAAAGCAATCTCAAATCGTAGTTAGAACTAAAGATTCAGTTAAGTTATTGGAAAAACCAATAGCAAAAGAAAAAACTCTACAAAAAGAGCAACAAGAAGTAGAAATGGATAGATAAAATGAAATACTATATTTTTTTAAGTGCATTATTAACAATATTATTTAATACAGTGTTAATTCCTTATGGATACTCGGCACTACCAATAGGTGCAGGATTAACCTCTACAGCTCAAGAAGTAGATTCTTGGTTAGTGGATTTTATTAAGTGGGGTTGCATAATCTGTTTTACATTCTTTACCTTTAGAGCTGTTTTTTTTAAAGGAGGATGGTTATTTGCATTAATACCTTTATTTGGTTGGATACTAATTTCAGCAAGAAAAGCTATCTTTGATTGGGCTTCAACAATAATGTAAATATAGGTAAAGCAAATGTATACTTCCACATTATATTTTTTAATCTCCACAAGACCATTATATTTTCATGTAAATAGAAATTATTTTGTCTGTATTTTTATTATTAGCATGTTTTATATGTTTATGACTCAAAATATGCTAATTGCTAGTATATCTTGTGTTATAGCTCTTGCTATTGGCTCTTATATTTCAAGAGGTAATCCAGATTTTTTTGATATTTATGTGGAAAGTATAGCTTTTACTACAATAAATAGGCTACACCCAAATAGCTATTTATCTTTGTTTAAAATAAAAACTAATGGAGTTAGAAAATGGGAAGCATAGAATTTTACACTCCATCAAGCATTACCTATAGTGTAATAACTACAATTATTTATACATCTGCATTTATATTAGGGTTTTATAAACTTACAAGGTTTATTTACCCATTTATAGTAAAACCTATTTTAGAAAAAAGAATAGCAGATATTCTACCTTTTTTTCAATTATCTAAAGACTATATATTACAACTTAAAAATTCTGATTTAGTAAGTGTAATTGAATTAAACGGTATAGATTACACTTCATTAAGTGAAACTGAAATAGAAAATATTACTGTATCAAGGTATACATTATTTAAAGATTTAGGTATCACTGGATGTAAGTTTAAGATATTTGCTAGTAAATCTAAAAAAGGTTATCAATTTACTTTAAAAGAAAATACATCAAGATTATTAAATGATATTTTTAGTAAAGTACATAAACATGCATCTAATGCCTTTGAGCTAAAATATTATATTTTTATATATTCCAAAAACGAAGAGCATCTAAAAAATACTACTGATAGATTTGCTAGTGTTTTTAGTGATTTTAAACCAATAATTTTAAAAAACCATAAACTATTAAATTTCTTATGGTTCTTAATAAATCATAACTCTACTGATGTGATTTATGTAGAACAAGATTTACATTACGAACTTAGTAATACTAATCATAGCTTTGATGGAAAGAATATTTACCTAGAAAATCAAAAATCTAATTTTCATTGTAATGTCTTTAGTGTAAATACTTATTCCCATGAGGTTAGCTCAAATTTCTTAAATCAAGTAATAGCTATGAATTGTAAATTAGAAGTAGTAATTTTAGCTAATGTTCTTGAAAACAATAGAGCAATAATTAATCTAAACACATGGGATAGAACTACTCTTAAACACACTACCACAAGAAGAGAACAATTTGAGGGATTAAAGGAAGTTATAAACTCACAACAGGAATCTTTAATAGAAACTCACTTACAAATTTTACTTTATGCGGAAAACTTAGAAGAGTTAGAAGATAATAAATCCGAACTATTCAAAATAGCTAATTCACTAAGTATTAATATTATTGAAGAAAATAAAGGCTCTGAAATATCTTATTTTAATAGATATATGGGATTTGATAAAGTATTAAGACCTAGACCTATAACATCAAGTAATCTCACACATTTGATAGATTTTAAATCTACAGATAAAGGATTAAATAGCTGTGATTGGGGGAATAGCCCCTTAGCATACTTCAAAAATTATGACGGTTCTATACATAAATTATACTTACATGTAGACGACCAAGAAGGAAATACTGCAGTCGCTCATACTGTAAGTTTTGCCCCAACAGGAAGCGGTAAAACTTTTTTATTCCAACATATAATGGCTGGAGCTTTATATTTTTACGATGATGTAAAAATATATGCCTTTGATTCCAATAATGGATTAAAAGTTTTTACAGAAAGTGTTGAAGGTAATTATTTAGATATTAAAGCCTCTAATGTTAGCTTTAATCCTCTTCTCTTAGATTTAGAGGATGAGGAAAATAGACTTTTTTTAGCAAAATGGCTTGAACTAATATCTGGTTGTTCTGATGATGAAAGTTTAAAAAATATAGATATGGCTTTAAGTATCTTAAATAAAACAGGATTAGAAGATAGAAAATTAACTGATATATTATCTGCACTTTTTAAAGCTGATACCACTATCTATAATGCACTAGAAAAGTTCGCGAATGGAGTTCATAAAGACTTATTTAATGGTAGTAGCGACAGTATTTCTTTAGAAAACAATAGAATAAATGTCTTTGATATGACTAACATTCTTGGTGATGAACGAATTTGTACTGCTGTTCTTAGTTATATCATGTATAAGATAAGAAAAGAAGCAAAACTTACTGCCAAACCTCACTTAGTATTCATTGATGAAACGGCAGCAATGTTAAAAAGCAATGTTTTTAAAGAATATATTAAGGTTTTATTAAAAGAACATAGGAAATTAAGAGGCTCTATTAACTTAGTATTTCAAGATGTATCCGATATAAAAGATTTAGATAATGAAATTGTATTAAATCAATGCCAAACAAGATTTATTTTCAAAAACAAAATGGCAAATTCTGATATTTATCAAAATACTTTAAAAATTAATGATATGCAAATGGAAATGGTTCATGGTTTAGGGTTAGCAAAAAGCCTTAGAAGACCTCTAATCGTACAAAAATTAGACCGTGTAGCTTTACTTGAAATAGATTTGCGAAATGAACTAGAAGAACTTACCAAATTCTACAATTCATCAATTGATCATGTTAATCAATTAATGAAACTAAAAGAATCTTCTACGGATTGGTACGAAGAATATAAAAATACTAGTGTAAAAGAGGTTATCTAATGCTTAAATTATTTAGTATTTTTATGATTGCTTTAAGTTTATCAACTCCAATAAAAGCGGAAATAGTTGATAAAAATTGGCAAAGTGAAACTTTTGAAGTAATAGGTCAAAAATCTCAATCCGTCTACGACCAAATTACAAAAAGTATAGCTGATAATGTAGAAAAAATCGCAAGAAGTTTATCTAAACAAACTGCAGTTATTTTTTCTGCAATCTTTAGCATTTGGTTAATGTGGCAAGTTATCTTAGCTGTATATAGTAGAGATACTTCACAACTAATGAGTATCATAACTAAAAGACTTATCCTATTAGCTATAATAAGTTATTTAATTAATAATATTACTGCCATCAACAAATATATACAAAAACCCCTTTTACAAACATACGAATTATTTGGTGGTATTATTATGGGTGGTAATATAGATACTCAAATTGTAAATCTTGCTACACAATTAAGTAAAGTTTTTTATGCTTTAAATTCTAGTAGTGGAAATTGGCTAACTAATGCAGGACAAATAATTTTATCATTAATTGTTATGTTTCTATTATTTTCATTATTCGTACAAATCTTTCTAATTTTAATTAAAAATTATTTTAGAATAATGCTTCCTTTTGCCATTAGTCCTATTTTAACAATGTTTTACTTCTTTCCAAGTTTTAGACAAATTCCTCTTAAGGCAATCAATATTGTAATAGATGGAATAATCAAGCAAGGATTTATTTTTATCGTAGTAATAATTATGTCTAGTATTTATGCCAATGTTTTAGCTTCTATAGGAGAAGATATAAATCTTGAAGCCTTAATAATAGTTGTAATTATTACCCTTGTTTATAAAGAATTTCTCAATGTTGCCGAAAGTTTAAGTTCTGAACTAATAGGAACTCAAAATATGGGAACAGCTGGTAGAAGTTCACTTATTGGAGGGTTAGCTGGTATGGCAGGAATAGCAGGATCTTTATATTCTGCATATAAAAATAGTGGATTAAGTACTGGTGATTCTCCCACTTCTTTAGGAGGAGCTTTAATAAAA
This sequence comes from Alphaproteobacteria bacterium, assembly GCA_031256515.1. GTDB lineage: Bacteria > Pseudomonadota > Alphaproteobacteria > WRAU01 > Hepatincolaceae > WRAU01. The sequence goes on along the minus strand of JAIRQL010000020.1, from coordinate 3,481 downwards.
GGAGCAGTTAGCAGTGCTGGAGCTATTACCTCTGTTGCAACACAAGGAGCAAAACTTGGTGCTACAGGAGGTGCAAAAGCATGGGGAAAAATTAGTCCAGAAAATAGAAGATACCAGAATGAGTTAAAGAATTTAGATAGAGCAAATACTCCTTACTCTACAGTGAAAACGAAAACTGGAAATGAGTATGTATTTAAAAATGATAATCAATTTAAAAATCAAGATAACAAAAAGGAAGATAAAAAATGAAAAAATTAGTTTTAGCTTTAATACTAATGGGAATTTTAAGTGGTTGTTCTTCTAACTTAGAAAAACCTGTAGGAATTGGAAGTGGTAGAGATGATTTAAAGAAAAGTCCTTGTGCTTGCTTAGATATTTACGACTATAAAAAAGGTGGTTGGCTATAATGTTTAGTAAAATTAAAGAATTTATTTTTAAAATTACTATGTTTTTTAAAGGAATAAAAAATCACATTCCTTTAAAAAATAATAATGGTAACGATAAAATCACCACATCAAAAAAGAACTTTGATTTAAGAGGAGTATTTAGTTTTCTTCCTCTTGATAATGGAAATATTGTTCGTAAAGAAGAGTATTTACTAAGATTATCCTCTCTTATGATAGTAGGGCTACTTGCTATAGTAATTTTACTTTGTATTATCATAAAAACTATACTACCTCTACAAAAAATAGAGCCTGTATTTCTAAGCACAAGTAGTAGCGATAACCAAGTCTATTGGGTTGAACCTTTAGAAAAAAAGGAAAAAGCATTCAGACTAATAACTGAAAGTTTAATCACTCAATATATAGAAGCTAGAGAGAGCATAGATTTACAAACAGAACAAGAAAGATATGAGTATGTTCGTTGGCTTTCTAACCTTAATGTAGTAGAAGAATTTGATAGCTCATTTGATAAAGATAAAAAAGAAAATGAGGCAATGAAAAGAGCCAAACTATTTAGGTTATCAAAAGGTGTAAAAATTACCGTAATTGATTTCCTTTCAGACAACCAATTGCAAGCTGATTTTGATATTTACGAATATAAAAGAGCCACTGGCGAAATAGTTTCTAAAAAAGAAGCTAGAGCAACTATAAAAATAATCTATGAACCTGAAAAAGTTGATGCAAAAAATCGCTACATGAACCCTTTAGGATTAAGAGTTGTAGATTATTCAATAGCCATAAAACACCTGGAAGAATTTATTATTTTAAGAGAACAAAAAAATGAAAATTAAAATTACAATATTGTTTACATTTTTATTAATAGCTAACCTACAAGCTAACCCTCCTGTTATGAAAGAAACAAAAGTTTTAGAAAATAAAAATCCTGTTGTAATAGAACAACCTATTATTCCCGAAAAAAATATAGAAAAGGAAATAAACTCTAATCCCACTGTAGATAATGAAGAAGTTTCTGACCCTTCTATTGATTTAATTCAAAAAGCCTTTAATAAAGAAGATGAGATAGTAGCAACAAAAGAAACCTTTTATAGTAAAAATAAGATATTTAAAATCAATGTTAGAGAAGCTATGACTTCTACGGTAGAAATACCTAGTTATGAAGTTATTAAAAATATAGTTGTTGGTGATGAAAGTAGCTTTATTGTAGAAAAGTTAGAGGATAATATCTTCATGATTTTTCCTCAGTTAGTAAATAAAGATACCTCTATAACTTTAATTACTGAATCTAAAAGAATATATCCTTTTTATGTTAAATCTATTTCTTTTGAAAGTAAAGACTTACCAGATTTAGTATTTAGAATAAAAGATAGTAATAAATATGAATATTCTAGTAATCAAAACACTATTCAAAAAATAGTATCCACTAAAAACAATAATGAGCCTATAGATTTTTTGGAAGAAGTAGAGCTAGACCCTTCTAAAATGAATTGGAATTACAAAATGAAAGGGAATAAAGAAATTGCTCCCTTTAGAGTTTGGAATGATGGGTTATTTACATACTTAGATTTTAATGGAAAAGATAAAAAGAATGCAGTTTTAGCCTATAAAGTAGTTGATAAAGTGGATACTCATGTAAATGTTAGATGGTCGGGTAATATCATGATTATTGAAACTGTAGGAGATTTAACTTTAAGAAGTGGGGATAAATATACATGTATTCGCTTGCAAAAGTAATCATTATCATGATTTTTTCTATTACCTTACATGCAGAAAGCTATAAAGGACATTATCAAGTAGTACAACCTAAACATGTTATTGACTTTGAAGCTGAACTTGAAAAACAGAAAAATAATAAATCTATAAAAAATGAACTTTATGATGAAAATGGAAATTTAATTACTAATAAAAATAAGAAGAAAAACACAGAATTATCTAATAAAGATAAAGAAAATATGAAACTAAAAAATCAATTAGCAGACTATGAAAAACAGTTAAAAAGAGAAAGAGAAACAAATCTATTGGCTATAAGACAACAAGAAGACTTAGAACAAGAAAGAAAAAGACGGGAAGAAGAAAGAAAAAAAAGTATAAATGCTAGACGACAAAATACTATGTTTGGAATTATATCTAAATCTAATACAAATGATATGCAAGTTAAAAAAGACACTGAATATGATTTAGAAAAAAATATAAGTACATTGCCAGTAGATAGAACAAGGATAATCACCAATGATAGATATATTGTTGGTTTACTAGAAAACACTATAGATACCCAATTAGGAGGTAGAGCTGTAATAGTCGTAGAAGATAATATTTTTGGAGCTGATAACAGAAAAATATTACTTCCTAAAGGGTCAAGAATGGTATGTAATTACTCTCCTCTTGATGAACCAGGACAAACAAGAGTAGGTATTGAATGCACTAGAATACTAAGACCTGATGGTGCTTCTATCACATTAACTAATGCCTATGTAGGCGATCAAATGGGAGCTACTGGAGCTGTAGGTAAAGTAGATAATAGAAACAGAGAAAAGTATAGTAATGCTTTAGCATTGAGTGCATTAAGTGGATTAAATGCTTATGGTAGTTTTATGTTAGCCCTATCAGATAATCCAAATTATATTGCTATGTCCCCTGTTCTGCAAGATACTGGAAGAAGTTTAAGCGATGTAACCACAAAAATATTAGATAAAACCCTAAATTTACCACCAATAGTAAAAATTGCTAAAGGCTCTAGGGTAACCTTAATGCCACAAACAGATATTTATTTAAAAGCAGTAGATAGTAATCCAACAATTGAAGAGGAAAAATAGAATGGAAATTATGAAAGGAACAGTATTTTTTGTTAAATCAGATCTATCACAATTAGAGAAGTACAAGGGACTGAATGTACTAGAAGATGAAATGCTAGCAAACACAGCCTATAAGATAGTTTTACCGCAAAGACCACAGAGCAATAAATACAGCCAAGAGCAAGTAGATATAACAGAATTGCAACTAAAAGTAGAAGAAATGGAAACAAGAATAAATTATTTAGAAAGCAAAGGAAAGAACAAGAAATATGCAAAGAAATTATTAAT
>JAIRQL010000103.1 GCA_031256515.1 Alphaproteobacteria bacterium | reverse complement strand
TCAGCATTTTTTGCCTTTAGGTATCCAGCAGTAAAGCCTGCAAATGGGAAAGTTTGATTAACATGTCCTGGATTAGTTTCGCCAGCAATTAAAGCTGCAGGCATAGAAAAGCTAGGGTTTCCTGCACCAAGTCCAACAGAAACACAAGGCAACACTTCTAGCCATTTGTTTACCTCAGCTACAGCCGACTCTACACTGTTAAAATCGCTAGATAATAAACCAATACAAGCATGTCCTTCTAGTGAATCTACAACTTCCTTAGCATTATTTATATCTTTGGCTAAACAATTTATAGCGATTGTATCTTTATAAAACTTAATTTTAGTATCCATAATTATTTTTCCTTATTTTTTTAATATTTCTTTTAGCTTTTTAACAATCATCTCTTTATCATCATTAATCAATCCTCTAGGATCAATAAAAAAGTATCCAACATTAGCATAATGATCTCGCACATGGATAGAAATATTTCCAGCTTTAAGCTCACTAACAACCTGCAAAGCATTCTTAGGTGAGTTTTCTTTAACAGTTATTTCTAAACGATAAATCTCTCTGCCAGCTTCATCTTGTACCACATTAACACTAATTGTATCTAATCCTTGAAGATTTTTTTTGATGAAATTTAATGTTTCTTTATGAGACTTAACAATTGCCACATTATCTAAATCTTGATACTCAACAATTGCTTGATATAAAGCCGTAGCTGTTTCTTTACTTACCTTCATAGCTCGCCCAATACCTTTATACTGAGCCTTACAGAATTTAATTAATTCAGATTTTCCAGTAATAAATCCAGAAGTCGGACCAGCTAAAGCCTTAGCTCCAGAATATATAACAAGGCTAGCACCTAGCTTAATATATTTTTGAATATCTTCTTCAGCCGCTGCATCTATAATTAATGGGAGGTTATATTCTTTAGAAATTTCTACCATCTCAGCAATAGAAAGAATACCTTTTTGGACGCAATGGTGCGATTTCACATACATTAAAGCCACAGTATTATCATTAATACTATTAATGATATGCTCTTTTTTTACCATATTAGCCTGACCAGCCTCAATAGCAACACCACCGCCTAAGCCAATCATAGTAGTAATAGAAGTTCCATAGTTGATAGCATGCCCTTTAGGTAAAATAACTTGATTTTTACCAGCCACATGTGGCAGTTGCTCTATTAGTACAAGGTTATCTTTAGCAATCATACCAGCTACAGCAATAGTAATACCAGCCGAAGCCGAAGCCGTGATACAAGTATCTTCGCCACCGGTAAATTGCGATATTCTTTTACCTAGTGTATTTATTAGGTCGTCTACAATCACATAATTTTGCGAAGCCTCTAAAAAAGCATTGGCAACACCTTGCGAAAGAGTAGATACACCTAAGTAAGTCATTTTTCCAGAACCATTAATAACTCTAGGTAGTCCTAGTTTTGTGTAAATGTTTTCCATAATTTAACCTATATGTAAATTCCAATTGCTCCAAAAATCATTGCACCTAAAATTGTGCCACCAATGATTGATTTTTTGAAGTAAACAAATAATCCTGCTCCTAAAATAGCTCCAAGACCAGTTAGCATACCATAATTAATTGCCGATAAAATTATAAGTGGACCTAAAAATCTTCCTAAAGCATTACCTGCACCCATCATAATATCAGTACCAGAGGTAGATAAACCTTCTTCAGGAATTACTTTTCTAATTACAATAATTATTAAACCAATTAATAAGCCGATTAATAAACCTAAGCCAACAGAGATATAAAAATCTTGTAATAAAAACATATAACCACTGGCAAGTAAAATAGCAGGGATACCAATACCCACTCCTGTCATTAAAGCTCCACCAATATCTAATAAACCTACTAGTGGACCTTCTAACACACGGGCAATTAAAAAACCGGCAGCAAAGCCAGCCGCAGCGGCATAATCACCAGTTTTTAAACCAGCATCTAAAAGCTGAACGATGAAAATTTCGTTTAATGCTCCGATATTAAAATTAATATACATACTGGTAGCACCTACAATTGCAGCACACAGTAAACCTACAAGAACTGGGAATATCCAGTTAGAAAGAAATAAAGTTTGTTTTTGCATGATTTATCCTTTAAGTTAATTAAAATCCTATTTTAGAAAAAATACCTCTAAAGTAAGCAATGCTTACAAGTAAAATAACTGAGATACCTATCATAATAACTGTAGTTTTATTTAAACCTTTATTATCCTGAATACTTTGACCGATTAAAATCCCTAAAATAATACCAGGTGTACCATTTCCCATAATTATATGAGCCAAACCACCTAAAATAACCGCCCAAGTTCCTGTGATTTTACCAGCATCAAGAGCTGCTAATAAAAATACAATTGGCATAACCGGATTAATCATTAAATTTGCAGCAGGGGTTAAAATTTCTTTAGCAATTAAAGCTACCTCAGTTGGCACAAGTCTTGAAAGGCTAACTAAAAAAGCCATTACAATCGCACCTACAAAACCCCCAACTATAAACATTTTATAAGGGTTATGGAGAGTTTCTTCCACAGATTTATTTTTAAAAAGTAAAATACCAGCACTAAAGTTAGGAATAACTCTGTGGAGAACATCTTGAGTTAAAGCTCCTGTTGATACAGCTGCTGCTGCACTGTTTAGCAAAAATCCAAAGCCAAAAGAAAAATGCGATATTTTATCGCCCTGACAAGCATTTAGCTCACCTAAGGTTCTAAAAGCTCCCATAGCTTGAGTTTGTGGAATATGATACATTCTGGCAGCCCCAGCAGATACTGCTGCTCCACCGATAAATCCTACTATAATTGCATACAATATTAACATAAATTATCTCCTAGTATTTATTGCATTTCTAAATATTTTACTTCTACAGTTATTGTGGCTTTATAAAGATACTTTTCTTTATCTTTATTAAAAGCTGATAATAACTTTCCGCCTACAGCAACAGGTTCTTTAGAGTTTAGAACAAAGCTAGTTGCTTCCATTTTTATGATTATTCTTTGGTTATTTTCGGCAACTTTACTTCTTAATTTGTAAAGCATTATATTAACTGCTGATCTAAAATCGCTATCTTTAACCTCAACTTGGTGAGATTCAATAACGGTTTTAAGTAGGTTATCTTCTTGCATTATAAAATTCCTAATCTTTTTTTAAGCTGTAAAAAGTTTCGGTGATTTTCTCTCCTAACTCAACGGTATCTAAAAAACCAAAACCTAATACTTTATTTCCTTCTTTAAGGGCAGCGATACCTTCTTCTACACTTCTTAAACTATGTTTAGCTTTATAACCAAATTTAGTTTGAGCGGTTAAAGCTCCAGCACCACCACTACCACAGAACGATAAACCAATATCGGCATTATGTTCGTTCATAACATCACCAAGTTTCATATCAGCGAGCATTCCAGGAATTAAAATTGCAATACCGCCAGCTTTTTCTATACCCTCAGCAATATTTTTACCCTTACCCATTCTATGACCTATAACTATCACTACTTTATTATCTTGCATTTTTTACTCCTGTTGATTTAGTATATTTTCTATATGAGTTGTAATTAAGAATATTTCAGATTTTGAAATATCCGTATTAAAAAAATTATTTATTAAATTACTAACTTTTTTGGCGATAGCGATACTTGTTTCTTTAAATTCAGCAAACATTATATCTATGCCTTCCATTTGTAAAAAATCTTTTGCATCTATTCGTTGAAATAATACCAATAAATGATTAACAAACATGGTTAAATGCTCTTTACCTACTTTATGCAAATTAATATTGTTTTGCGATAAATTATCCATAACTTGCAAAATACAAGTTTTTTGATTTTCGCTAAAACTAGCTTTTAATTCTGTAAGAATTTCAGTTATTTTATTTTCCATAGTATTTACCATCTATAAATGTTCCTTTGTGTTCTAAATAAAAACTATTATCTAGTTTTTTTCCTGTGGAATCTTCTACCATATTTTGAATATTTTTAGTTTTTATTATTGTAAAATCAGCGATATTCCCAACAAGTAATTCACCGGTATTTTTAATATTAAATTTTTTTGCTATATCTGAGGTCGTTTTAACTATACATTCATTAAAAGATAAGCCACAAAGCATTAATTTAGATATAACATACAATTGCGATTTTACGATAGTCCCTATATTTTTATCGTAAATATCTGTGGAGATAAAATCTGGAGTAAAATCTTGTTCTATCATAGCTGAGGCTACATCAAAAGAAAAACTAGCATTACCATGACCTACATCAAATAATACTCCTCTATTTTTAGCAGCAATGGCACTTTTTCTTATGGTATTATTAGCATATAAAGATTCTTTCTTATTATGATAACAATGAGTTATCACATCACCCTTAGTTAAAAGATTTAAAACATCATCAACATAAGGAGGAGGATTACCAATATGAACCATTAAAGGTAAATTAATTTTATTAGCAATTTCTTTAGCTTTAATAATAGGCATTAAGCTGTTATCACCAACCACCGAAGCCGAAGCTCTAGCCTTTAACCCCACAATAATATTTTTATATTTATTTATGGTATTAATGATTTTTTCTTCATTAATATTTTCCATATCGGTTAGTTCATTTAAAGTTTTTAAACCATTTGAGGCAACATTAAGCCAAGCATAGGTTCTTGTGATAGATTTACTAATTAAATTATCATAAAAATAATCAAAAGTATCAGCTCCATAGGTGCCAGCATCAAATACCGAAGTTGTGCCAATATCTTTACCTAAGATATCAGGAGAAAGACCAATTTTAGCAAAACCATCAACAGTAGCATGAACATGTAAATCCATTAAACCTGGCAATAAGATATTATCTTCTAAATCTATAATATTTTCTACTTGTTTATGTTGTAAATTGCTATTAGATGAAATAATATCTTCTATAATATTATTTTTAAGCAAAATATCTTTACGAGTAGGAGTAGTATAGTTTATACCATCAATTAGAAAGCAATTTTTAATTAAAGTATACATTTTCATTCCTTTTTTTATTTGATAGTAGTATATTATAAAGAGTAGTTTAATGTCAAATATTTTATTCAAAGTTAATGAATATTGTATTTATAAGGTGAAAGGTGAAAAAATGAGTATCTTACAAAGTATAAAAAATCAAAAGGATTTAACTACTAGAGAACAAATGGTGGCAGATTATATCCTTGAGCATTCTGATAAAGTGGTGTATACAACTGTAACCTCATTAGCAGAGGCAACTTCCACAAGTTTAGCTACCGTATTAAGATTAATCAAAAAATTAGGATATAAAACTTTTGGTGAGTTTAAACTAGCTTTAGCCATAGATTTAGTTGAATCTAAAAAGCACGAAAATCATTATTCTAAAACTTTAATAGAAGAAATTCTAGATTCCATAAATTTTACAAAAGAAAACTTAGATTATAAAAAATTACAAGAAACTGCTAATACTCTAAGTTTAGCAACAAAAATTATTCTTTGTGGTTATGGGGTTTCTTATGCTGTTGCATACTTTTTATATTTTAAATTTATAAAATTAGGGCTTCCTGCTGTATTAGTAAGTAATTCTTACGAGGCAGAGGCAATTACTCCTAATGAAAACAATAACGAGGTCGCAATTTTAATTTCGGGGAGTGGTTCTTCTCGTAATATATTAAATTTTGCAAGATCTTTTAAAGAAACTAATAATACCGTAATTGCTTTAACTAATATGCCAAAATCTCCTTTAGAAATTTTGTGTGATTATGTCCTAGTAGGAGGAATTCCTGATAGTCAACTAAATTCTGGAGCAGCTTCATCAAGAATTCCAATAATTATAATATGCGAATATTTAATCCAAATTTTAACAGAAAATCCTAAATTAAAAGATAATATGACAAAAAACAATCGTAAATTATCGCAAAAAGAATTTTAACTATTGTCTAGTTAGAAAAATTATAAAGGTTTCTATCTTTAGAGAAATTAAAGGTAATATCTTTTTTTTCTAAAGTAGAAGCATTAGGTTCTCTTACTTCAAAGTTAAGTTTCTTTTTAGTGGCATAGTTAATAGCATCTTCTTTAGAGTTAAATTCAAGGATAATCTGACTTTGAGTTTCAAAAGAAGATGTCCAACCCATTAAATGCTCTTGTTTATTATCAATTTCTTTAACAAAAACTAACTTCCAAACATTTTTTTTGGCTAAGCCTTGTTGCATTAAGTTTCTTGTAGGGTTATAAATAATTGCTTTTTTCATTGTTTGTCTTCTTTTTAGTTAAGATAAAAATAAAGCATAGCATATCAGCCAAATACTTGCAATATTTGATTTTTTACTGCAGTAAGTTTTATTAAATGAAACTAAATTTTGTGTTGTGAAATAAAATTTTATTTGTTAAAATATATCTAAAGAAATTTTAAGGAGCTAAAAATGGGAGAAATTAAAGCAAATGCTGGGGTTGTAAAACTTCCAACCTATAATTATAAAGAAATGCAAAAGAATACTAAAGAGAACCCTAAATGGATTCACTTTGGCGGAGGTAATCTTTACCGTTGTTTTCATGCAAAAGTTATGCACGATTTATTAGAGAACCATCTTGAAAATACTGGAATTGTTGTTGTAGAAACCTTTGGAAAAGACCTCGTAAAAGAATACTATCAAGCCTATAATAACCAAAGTTTAAGTGTGGTTATGAAAGCAGATGGTAGCCTTGAAAATGAATTAATTACCGCAACGGCAGATGTTCTTTATTTATCTAAAGAAGATGAGTTTGTTAATAATTATCAACATTTAAAGGATTATTTCACTAAACCAAGTTTACAGCTAGTGAGCTTAACAATTACTGAAAAAGGATATGCTCTTAAAGATTCCCACGAAAATTTATTACCAAAAGCAATAGCCGATATTAAAACCACAAATATCTTAGAACTACAAACTACTATGGGAATTTTGGCTGGGCTTTTATACTTAAGATATAAAGCAAAAGTTAAACCAATTGCTGTAGTTTCTACCGATAATTTCTCTCATAATGGCGATAGATTAAGAAATGCAATCGCAATTATTGTTAAGGGTTGGGCTGAAAATAAATTAGTGGAAGCAGATTTTATTGATTGGGTTTTAAATAAAGTTAGTTATCCATTTTCTATGATAGATAGAATAACTCCAAGCCCTTCAAAAGTAGTAGCTGAACAGTTAAAAAATATGGGAATAAAAGGAATAGAACCTTTTAAATCTAGTGGTGGAATTGAACTTGCAGCTTTTGTTAATACCGAAGAAGTCCATTATTTAGTGATTGAAGATAGCTTCCCGAATGGTCGCCCATCTATGGAAAAAGCAGGAGTGATACTAACCGACCGTGATACTGTTAATAAAGTAGATTTAATGAAAGTTTGTTCTTGCTTAAATCCTTTGCATACGGCTTTGGCAATTTTTGGCTGTTTATTAGGGTTTAACAAAATTTACGATGAAGTCCAAGATAAAGACCTCTTGGCTTTAATTAAAAAAATTGGCTACGATGAAAGCCTACCTGTAGTAGAAGACCCAAAGATAATTAATCCTAAAAATTTTATAGATACTGTAATAAATATCCGTTTTGCTAACCCAAATATTCCTGATACTCCACAAAGAATAGCTACCGATACCTCACAAAAAATTAGTATTCGTTTTGGTGAAACTATTAAAAAATATGTGAAATTAAATAAAGTAGAGTCCTTAGAATTTATCCCCCTAGTAATTGCCGGATGGTTAAGATATTTGTTAGGAGTTGATGATAAAGGAAATACCATGCAATTAAGTCCTGATCCACTTTTAAGTGAACTGCAAGCACAACTAAGTGAAATTAAATTAGGAGTAGAGTTAAGCTCACAAAAAGTTCATGAAATTTTAAAACCAATTTTAAGCAATAGTAATATCTTTGGTAGTGATTTAGTGGCAATAGGGCTTAACTCTAAAATTGAGAGTAATTTTATATCATTAATAAAATATCCAAATGCTGTAAGAGAAACTTTACAAAACAAATTAGCAACCAAATAAATATAAGGAGTGTTGACTATGAAAATGACAATGAGATGGTATGGCAAAAACTTTGATAGTATCCCCCTAGAATACATGCGACAAGTTCCTAATGTTAAAGGGATTGTAGGAACTTTATTTGATGTTCCTGCAGGTGAACTTTGGAGCAAAGAGAAAATTAAAGAGCTTAAAGATACTATAGAAAAAGCGGGTTTAACCTTAGAAGTTATTGAATCTGTAAATATTCACGAAGATATAAAACTAGGTTTGCCTACTCGTGATAAATATATAGAAAATTACAAACAAACCATTAGAAACTTAGCAGAATTTGGTATTAAAGTAATTTGCTATAACTTTATGCCAGTTTTTGATTGGATGAAAACCGAAATGGCTTATCCACTTGCTGATGGTTCAACCACTATGGCTTTTTTTAAAAAGGGAGTAGAAAAAACTCCAGAAGAATTGGCAAAAGAAGTGTTAGAGAAAAATCAAGGAACTGTGCTACCAGGATGGGAACCAGAAAGGTTAGCTCATGTTTCTGCTTTAATTAAACAATACGAAAATATAACTGAGGAAAAACTCCGAGAAAACCTTAAATACTTTTTACAACAAGTTATTCCAGTTTGCGAGCAAGTTGATGTAAAAATGGCAATCCATCCTGATGATCCTCCTTATTCTATTTTTGGTTTACCAAGAATTGTTAAAAATAGAGAAGACTTAGACTATATCTGTAAAGCAGTAGATAGTCCGTATAATGGCATTACCTTATGTACTGGTTCAATTGGCGAAGATCCTAATAACGATTGTGTAGCTATCGTGGCAGAATTTACCAAAAGAGGCAGAATTCCTTTTGCTCATGTTCGTAATATTAAGTTTATTGGTAATGGTAAAGATTGTTATGAATCCGCTCATTTCTCAAAAGAAGGTAGCTTAGATATGTTTAAAATTATGGAAGCCTTATACGATAATGGCTTTGATGGTTATGTTCGTCCTGATCATGGGCGGATGATTTGGGGTGAAACTGGTCGTCCTGGTTATGGTTTGTACGATAGAGCCTTAGGAGCTATGTACTTAGGTGGCATTTGGGAAAGTTTAGAAAAAAGAAAATAGCAATTTTAAATATGTTTCATTATGGAGTGAAAGGTTATGTTGCAAGACGATTTTTTATTAGAAAATGATTTTGGTAAAATCCTTTATCATAAATATGCTAAATCTATGCCAATTATAGATTATCATTGCCACTTGGAAGCTGGTGAGATTTATGAGAATAAAAATTATAAAAATCTTACCAGAATTTGGTTAAGTGATAACGGTATTGGCGACCATTATAAGTGGCGATTAATGCGAGCTAATGGAGTGGCTGAAGAGTATATCACTGGTCAAGCTGAGGATTTCCAAAAATTTGTAGAGTTTTGTAAAACCGTAGAAAAAGCTATTGGTAATCCTATTTTTGAGTGGAGCCATTTAGAGCTAAAACGGTATTTTGGCATAGATACAATAATATGTGAAAAAAATGCTAAAGAAATTTGGGAAAAAGCTAATAGTCTTTTACAAAATCCTGAATATACACCAAGAGCCTTATTGCAAAAATTAAAGGTTAAATGTGTGGCAACTACCGATGATCCTGCCTCAACCTTAGAATACCATAAACTTTTAGCTAAAGAAGAAAGTAATTTTAAGGTATTACCAACCTTTAGACCTGATGGTATTATGAATATATCTGCAGAAAATTTTGTGGAATATCTTAGTAGTTTAGCAAAGGTAAGCCAAGTTTCTATAAAGTCTTTTGCTGAGCTTAAAAAAGCTATTTCCCAACGAGTAGATTATTTTCATGCAACAGGTGGTCGTCTTGCTGATCATGGTTTAAATACTTTTAATTTTATTAAAACAATAGAGGCTGAGGCTGGGGTTATCTTCAATAAAGCCTTGCAAAAAATAGAGCTATCTACTGAGGAAGTTATTAAATATCAAAGCTACATGCAACTTTATTTAATGGAACTATATACAGCAAAAAACTGGACTATGCAATTGCATATGAATGTTTTTAGAAATGCCTCTAGCAAGAGCTTAAAAAATATCGGTATTAATTCAGGTTTTGATTCCGTTGGCGACCAAAATAGCCTTACAGCAGAGGTTTTAAAACTTTTCAACGAAGCAGAAAGTTTAGGAAGCCTACCAAAAGTAATTTTATATTCACTTAACAATAACGATTGGTTGAGTTTAGCTACTTTAATGGGAAGTTTTCAAGGTGGAGTAAAGCAAAAAATTCATTTTGGTTGTGCTTGGTGGTTTAATGATACCTATGAGGGTATGCAACAGCAATTAACCATTTATGCTTCGCAAAGTTTATTAGCTAATTTTGTGGGAATGCTAACAGATTCACGGAGTTTTTTAAGTTATCCAAGGCATGAGTATTTCCGTAGAATTTTATGTAATTTTGTTGGCGATTTAGTTAAAAAAGGTAGATTACCATCTGATGAGAATTACTTAGGAAAAATTATAGAAGATATTTGTTATAACAATTCTCATGAATATTTTGGATTTTTCAAATAAAGCATAAAGAGCAAATTTAATAATAAATTATGATGATTTAAAAAGAAAAAAGAGAGAAATAAGTTTTTCTGTTCTTTATTTTTGTTGAATTTGCTTACTTACAATTAATTACGAAAAATTAATACATAATTTTAAGGAGATTAACGATGAGTACTAAACAAAAAAAAATAACGTGGGGGACAGCTCTTTCTTTTGGTCTTCCTGATTTAATGGGTAGCGGTGGTTTTACCATACTCGGTGTATACTTTATGTTCTTTTTAACTACTTTTGCTGATATTCCAGCTTGGGAAGTTGGGTTAATAATTGCTATTGCTAGGATTGTAGATGCTTTTGTTTGTTTATTTGTAGGTCCTTTAACCGATAATTTCTACAGATTTAGTGCAGGTAGAAGATTTGGTCGTAGAAGATTTTTTATACTTTTTGGAGCTCCACTTACTTTAGTTTATATTCTTTTATGGGTGGTTGTACCAGGTAATTTTTTTTACTATTTAGCAGTTTATTTATCTTTTGAAATTTTAGCTGCTTTTTTAATGATTCCTTGGGAAACTTTACCAAGTGAAATGACTACTGATTATGTAGAAAGAACAAAACTTTCAACGACCAGAATGACAATCTCAGCCGGAGCAGCATTTTTAGCTACCTTTATCCCATCAAGAATTATAAGTTTCATTGGCGATCAAGACCCTAAAGCCTACTTAGTAAACGGAGCAGTTTGGGCGGTGCTTTTTGTTTTAATTTGGCTATTATGTTGGAAAAACACTTGGGAAAGAGATCCAGAGCAAGTAATGAAAGCCAGAAAAGAAAGAAATAAACTAAAAGAAAATTTAGAGTCCGATAACATTGGTAAAGGCTCTTTATATATAGATCATGTTATTAATTTGTTAATGGATTATGTATCCACATTGAGAGTAAGAGCTTTCCGTAAACACTTATATGTATACTTGTTATCTTTTACTGGAAAAGATTTCCATAATGCAATTTTTGCTTACTTTATAGTGTATTCTTTTGGTTTAAATGCTTCACTAACTGGCGATTTGCTATCTATGAGTATCATAGGAATTCCGGCTTGTATTTTAGCAGGATTTTTAATGGTTAAGTGGGGTCCTAAATGGTTATTAACTTATGCTTATTCTATTATGTTGGTTATGTTGGCTACTTATTGGATAGTGTATCAAATTCGTCCATCTAATTTAGTATTAACTTTATTTGTAATATCTACAATTTATCAAATAGGTAGAGCTACCTTAGAATTCACTCCTTGGAATGTTTTTCCGTTTATTCCAGATATAGATGAGCTTTTAACTCGTAAAAGAAGAGAAGGGCTTTTTGCTGCAGTAATGACTTTCGCCAGAAAAACTACACTAGGTATAGCTTTTATTGCTTTAGGTTTTATTTTAGAAAGTGTAGGCTTTCAGGCTGGTACAGGTGTAGAACAAAGCCAACAAACCTTAGATGGTATCGTTTATGCTTTAATTTTTGGAACAGGGGGCTTAGTACTTTTAGCATTACTAGTAGGGCTAACTTTTAAACTTAACCGTAGAACTCATTCTATAATTATTAAAGAAATTGAGAGATTAAAAAGCGGAGGTAAAAAAGAAGATGTTGATCCTGAGGTTAAAAAAATATGCGAACAACTGGTTGGTGTAAAATATGAAAATATGTGGGAATAAACTATGAAAGAAAGATTTGAAGTTAGTAGGCAGGAAGTTAAAAGAATGACAACAGCCGAGCTAAGAGAAAACTTCTTAATAGAAGTAATCTTTAAAGAAGATACATTTATTTGGGAGTATTCTTATTATGATAGAATGATAATTGGTGGAATTATGCCAATCACTAAGGAATTATCTCTTCCTTTAGGAGAAGAAATTTCTTGCGAATATTTTTTACAAAGGCGAGAAATAGGAGTGATAAATATTGGTGGTGATGGCGAAATTATCGTAGATGGTGTTAATTACAATATAGCTAATAAAGACGGTATTTATATTGGATGTGGAGTTAAAGAAGTTATTTTTAAATCATTAAATAAAGATAATCCTAGTAAGTTTTACTTTAATTCAAGCCCAGCTCATGCAAAACATGAAACTTGTAAAATTAGCCTTAAAGATGCCAATAAACAGCACTTGGGAGATATTAAAAACTCTAATCAAAGAACTATATACCAATATATTCATCCTAAAGTATGTAAATCGTCTCAGTTAGTAATGGGTTTAACAATCCTTGAAGAGGGTAATATGTGGAATACTATGCCTTGCCATACTCATAGCCGTAGAATGGAAACTTATTTTTATTTTAATTTTCAAGAAAACTCTAGAGTTTTCCACTTTATGGGCGAACCAACAGAAACTAAGCATTTGCTGATTGCTAACGAGCAAGCTGTTATTTCGCCCTCTTGGTCTATTCATAGTGGTTGTGGAACATCTGCTTATGCTTTTATTTGGGCGATGGCAGGAGAAAATCAAGATTTTACGGATATGGATTTTATACCTATGGATGTTTTAAAATAATATTTGCAAAAATTCCTATTAAGAATGTTTCACGTGAAACATTCTTAATGAGAATATATAAGAGTAAAAAGGAGATAATCATGATAGAAAATTTATTTAGTTTAAAAAATAAAGTTGCGATGATAACAGGGGGAAATATAGGAATAGGAAATGCTTTGGCTATGGGTTTAGCTAAGGCAGGAGCTGACCTTTTTATCCCTGTTTATAGTGAAGAAAATATTGAGGATATGCAAAAAGAAGTAGAGGCTTTAGGTAGAAAAGTTTTTTTTCATAAAACAGATTTATCTAAGGTAGAAAATGCTTGTAAAATTGCCGATATTTGTATTGAAAAAATGGGGAAAGTAGATATTTTGGTTAATAATGCTGGTACAATTAAAAGATCTCCCCTTTTAGAGGGTAATAATGAAGATTGGCAAACAGTTTTAGATATTAATTTAAATGCTGTTTATTATATTAGTCGTGAGGTAGCAAAGTATATGAAAAAACAAGGAAGTGGTAAAATTATTAATATTGCTTCTATGTTATCTTTTCAGGGTGGAAAATTTATTCCTTCTTACACTGCCTCTAAACATGGAGTAGCAGGATTAACCAAAGCCTTTGCCAATGAATTAGCAGAATTTAATATTCAAATTAATGCTATTGCTCCAGGATATATAGAAACTAATAATACCGCTCCTATTAGAGCAGATAGTAAAAGAAATGCAGAAATTCTGGCTAGAATACCTGCTAACAGATGGGGAAAAATTGAAGATTTAGTAGGAACTGCAATTTTCCTTGCTAGTAAAGCATCAGACTATGTTAATGGCTATACTATTGCTGTAGATGGTGGATGGCTAGCAAGATAACTAAAAGGTAGATGTTTCATAGATTGCTATTAAGTTTTTATTAACTAATACAAGCTAAAATTGTGTATAATAGATGTTGTGTTTTGGTGTAATATTAGAGGTGATAGTAATTTAATGAGTGAAAATAATAAAATATATAGAACATTCGGATTTGATATAGGCACCGCAAGCATTGGCTGGTCGGTAATTGAAACAGCAGCTAATCCAGAAGAAGGAATAAAACATGATGATAAAACTGGTGAGGTTATAGAATCTGATGATTCTACAGATTACCTAACTGGAATTAAAATAGTTAGCAGTGGTGTGAGGATGTTTAATGAACCAATAGTTTCAAAAACATTTGCATTACTTAATTTACAAAGAAGAAGCTCAAGACTAGCAAGAAGAAGAACTAGAAGAGTTGCTGAGCGAAAAGAAAAAATTAAAAAACTATTACTATCATTAAGTTGGTATAAACCTCAAGATTTTGAAGGATTTAGTGAAAATGGAGAAATTAATTACGATAATGTTTTCCAAAGAGTTATTTTAGCAAATAAACTTGAGCCAGAGAAACACAATATTTTTTATTTAAGAGTAAAAGGTTTAGACGAAAAACTTACTCACGATGAATTAGCTGTGGTTTTGTATAACTTAGCAAAAACTCGTGGCTTTAAATCTTCTAAAAAAATTAAAAAAGGTAAAGACGAGTTAAGCCAAATTGAGGATTCTAATAGTGAAAGTGGTAAGGTTTTAGCTTCTATAAAAGTATTAAAAGCTAAAATAAGAGAAGGTAAGATTAGAAATGGTCATGGCGAAATACCAAGAACTTTTGCTGAGTATATTTATTTTGCAAATAAAGAAAGAGAATTAAACTCTTATCGTAATAAAGGAAGTGATTATTCTAATAGTATCTTGCGTTCTGGAATAGAAGAGGAAATAAAATTCATCTTAAATAAACAAAGAAGTTTCTATCCAGAACTTACAGAATCCTTTGAGAAAGAATTCTTAAAAACTATGCTGTTTCAAAGAGAAGTATATTTTAATAGAGACTCCATCGGTAAATGTACTTATGAAAGAGAAGAGTATCGGTCGGCTAAGGCGACTTTTTCAGCAGAATACTATGTGGCACTGGGTAAGTTAATTAATTTAAGAATTAAACCCTTTAAACAAGCAGAAAGAGAGCTAAACAAAGAAGAAATAGATGATATTTTAAAAGATGCACTTAATGGATTTAAAACTTTTACTTATAAACAAATAAGAAGAAAGTTAAAATTATCTCCGCAAGATTTTTTTAAAGGGTTACGATACACTCAAGACTCTCAGAGTGAACTTTCTTACGATGATGATAAAATTGAAGATAAAAAAAAATTCATAGAGTTTAAGCACACTAAAGAGGTGGATAAATACTTAAAAGAAGCCTTATCCCAAGAGAACCATGCTTTTATAATCAACAGAGAAAATTATAAAGTTTTAGATTCCTTAGTTCAGTTTAATTTTTTATATAACGAAAAAGAAATTAAAAAAGAAATAGAAAAAGCTGAACATCTTAAGAATATCCCTCAAGAAATTAAAGATGCAATTATTTATTGTAATTTAGAATTTAAAGAAACCTTAGCTCTTTCGCTTAAAGCTATTTATAAAATTACTCCTTTAATGGAAAAACTTTACGACCCGATTGGTGGAAATGGTTTAAGAATGGATGCCAAAAGAGCTATAGATATACTAATTAACAAAGGTGAGCTTGTAGAATTTGAACCTAAAAAATATGATAGACTACCTGCTTTAGAATCTATAAAAGAAGAATTTTATGTTCCTAAGCATGCGGTGATTGTAAGAGCGATCTCGCAAGTTAGAAAAACCTTTAATGCTATGGTAGATAAATATGGTAAACCAGATTTAGTAAATATTGAACTTCTTCGTGAACTTAAAAATCCTAGTGATAGAAAAGAACACATTAATAAAAGAGAAGATAATACCATAGAAAGAGAACGAATTCGTAAAGAATTAAAAGATATGGGATTACCTGATACTGAAGCCAATATACTAATGTGTAGATTATGGGAAGAACAAGGTCATTATTGTCCTTATTGTCAAAAGCCTATTTCTCATGAAGAATTTAGGAAAAATGATAATTCTTTACAGGTAGATCATATTATTCCTGAGTCTTTATCTTTTGATAATAGCCAAAATAATAAAGTACTGGTTCATACTCCATGTAATCAAAGTAAAGCTCAAAGAACTCCATATCTATGGAAAAAAGATAATAATCAAGAATGGAATTCTTTCAAAAACTGGGTGAATAACTCAAGTTTACCTCGTGCTAAGGTAGATAAACTACTAAACCAACAATCTATTGCTGAAATTACACAAGGTTTTTTAGAAAGACAAAGAAATGATTCGGCCTATATAACTATTTTAATCAAAGATTTTATAGAGCAGTATTTTACTTTTCCATCTAGTGAAAGTAAATCTAAAAAGCCAAGACATGTATATGCAACTAAAGGAGCATTAACAAAAATTCTTAGAGATGCTTTTGAGTTTAAAAAGTATCGCCAATTTAAAGATCTACAAGAGGCTCAAGCTAAAGTTTTATATAGTAAAATAGTTTGGAATAAAGAAAAAAATCCAGCTTTTATAGAATATGCAAATAGTTTGCAGAAAGCAAAAAACATGGCAGAAAAAGCAATCCGTGAGGCGAAAAAACAAGGTAATCAAGAACCAAAAGAAGCCAAAAAGATAGTAGATGAAAATAGTAAAAAGTTAGATACTATCAAAAAGGCTTTTATGGAATATTTACCAAAATATTTTGCAGATTCTACTACAGATGTAAAGCCAGCAAAAGAAATAGAAGAATATGTGAATAGTTCTGTATTCTCAAGCTATTTAGCTGAGTTAAAATTTACTAAGGCTTTTGATGAAGAACTAAACAAAATGGAAGCAGATTTTATTGGCGATAAACATCATGCCTTAGATGCAATCCTTGTGGGGTTGGCTAATCCTTCTATGATTCAAGGTGTAGGTACTCTGGCTAATCAGGCTGAAGATATTATTAAGGCTAAAATTAATGATATTCATGAGGATAAAGAAAGAAACAAAGTATTAAGATTATTATATAAAGGTAGTGTTGGTCAGAAAGTAAAGTTTTTAATAGATGAAGATAATAAAGATTGGGTGCAAAACTATCTTAAATCACAAAATATTAAAACTTATAAGCCAGAAACTTTAGCTAAAACAATAACAGATTTAACTATTACTCTAAAACCAAATATTAAAAAATCTTTAGATAAAATTTTTATATCAAGACAACCTAATCGTAAAATTATGGGAAGGTTGCATGAAGATACAATCTATTCAGCTAAAGAAACAAGAAAAGAAAATGGTAAACTAACTAAAAGGATTAATGTTTCTGATGTTAAAGATGTTGAAAAAATTGTAGGTTCAAAAGATTTAAAAGATACC
>JAIRQL010000102.1 GCA_031256515.1 Alphaproteobacteria bacterium | reverse complement strand
AGGGTTATTTATTCATTATACCTCAAGTACCGATACCATAAAAAGAACTATGGATATTTACTCTATATTTTCTAACGGTTATGTTAATCTTTTACAAATGCTTGTATATCCTATTATCTGTGTAGCTATACTTTCGGCTATGACTAAAATTGGCGATAACCAAAATATGGGGAAATCTATTTCTATAATTATTTTTATGCTAATTTTAACTGTATCTATTTCTGCTCTTGTAGGAATAGTTATAACTTTAGGATTTCATTTAAATTTAGATTCTATAGTAGCTGCGGCTTCACAAGATCATCAAACTTTAGTTAAATTAGCTAGCCGTCAAGAATCTTTTTTTGAAAGATCTTTTTCTTCTATATTTACAGATTTTATCACTACCAACCCTTTTTTAGATATGACTGGTGCTAGAGCAAATTCTATAGCTTCCCTTGTTATTTTCTTTATTCTTGTGGGGATAGCTTATTTAGGAGTTCTAAAAAAAGACCCAGAAACCGCTGGAAAATTTAGAAGCGGGATTGATGTGATTTACAAAATTGTTATGAGACTTGTGGTAATCGTTTTAAGATTAACTCCCTACGGTATTTTTGCTTTATTTTCTGTAATTACTGCCACTAGTTCTTACACCGAGATTTTATCATTAGCTAATTTCGTAGTTGTAACTTATGTTGCCATTATTGTAATGTTTATAATTCATTTTTTAATTCTATTATTATTTGGCTTTAATACTATAACTTATATTAAAAAGGTAATGCCATTATTATTGTTTGGCTTTGCTTCTCGTAGTAGTGCGGCTTCTATTCCTATGAATATAAGAACTCAAACTGAGGCTTTTGGGGTTCATCCTAGTATTGCCTCAATTGGAGCATCTTTTGGAGCAATTATGGGACAAAATGGCTGTGCTGGTATTTATCCGGCTATTCTTGCAATTGTATTAGCTCCAAGTGTTGGTATTGACCCTACTTCTATTAGCTTTATTTTATCTTTAATCGCCATTGTAGCCATTAGCTCTTTTGGGATTGCTGGTGTTGGTGGTGGAGCAACTTTTGCAGCTATCGCAGTGCTTTCTACTTTTAATATGCCTTTAGCTTTAGTTGCTATGTTAATTGCTATTGAACCTATTTTAGATATGGCAAGAACCATGTTAAATATTAATGATTCTGTCGTAGCCTCTTTAGTTTCAGCCAAACTAACCAATAATATTAACAAAGATATTTATAATAGCGATACTAAAGTTCAAACTACCGAAGAATCTTCTATGTAAATTAATCTAAAGGAGAAAAAAATTGAGAGTTATAATAATTGGAGCTCAAGGTGGCGGGATGACAGCTGCCGCTAAGCTAAAAAGAAATCTACCATCGGCTGAGATTATAGTTTTTGACAGTGGCGAGTATGTATCCTTTGGAGCTTGTGGGCTTCCTTATTATATCGGCAATTTTTTTAGCAACGAGGGTAATTTATTTGCAAGAACGGTAGAAGAATTAGAAGAAAGCGGTTTGAAAGTTTTTATTAAACATAAGGTTATTTCTGTTGATGAAAAAAGCCAGACCCTCGTGGTTAAAAATCTTACTAATTCGCAAAAGCATACCGAAAAATATGATAAGTTAATTATTGCTACTGGAGCTTTACCTCGTGATATTGAGCTATGCAACAATACAAATACTTTTACTGTTAAAAAGTTTGAAGACGCTAAGAGTATCAAAGCTAAGTTAGCTACTAATAAGGTTAAATCTGTTTCCGTATTAGGAGCAGGCTATATTGGTCTTGAATTGCTAGAAGCCTTTAAGAATATTGCTAGTATTGAAGAAATTAATATTATTGATTTTAAACATAATATTGCTAGTAATATTTTAGATGATGAATTTGAAGAAGCCTTAGAAAAAGAGCTAAAAAAGCATAATATTAATATCTATCTTAAAACTCATGTGGAAAATATTAATAACTCTGGTGAGGGTGTAGAAATTACTGCCCATAATGGTAATCACGAGCATTTTACTATTAAGAGCGATATTTTAATTGTATCTAAAGGATTTATTCCTAATACCCATTTTCTTGATAATATTCCTTTTAAAAAATTACCTAATGGAGCAATATTAGTTGATAGTGAGGGTAAAACCAATATAGAAAATATCTATGCTATTGGAGATTGTGCTTCGGTTTACCATAAAATTATTAAACAAGATGTTTACATTCCCCTAGCTACTGTTGCTAATAAAATGGGTAGGGTTGTGGCAGATAGTATTGCCAATATGCCATCAAAATTTGTTGGAGCATTGGGGTCTTCTTGTTTAAAAATGCTAGATTGCGAAATTGGTAAAACTGGAATTACCGAGTTTGAAGCTAAAAAGTATAAAATACCTTATAATAAAACTTTTATTCAAGATTATAACCATACTAATTATTATCCTAACAATGCTAAGCTCTACATGAAAATCTTAAGCGACCCTACTACTAATAAAATCATTGGAGCGCAAATTTTAGGTAAAAATAATACCTTGTTAAGAATTCATGCTTTATCGGTAGCTATAGAAACAGGTCTAACCGTAGAAGAATTAGGAATGCTAGACTTTGCCTATGCTCCTCCTTTTACTAGAACTTGGGAAGCTCTAAATATCTTAGGCAATGTCGCCACTCCTAAACATAAGAAGAAATAGGCTAGAGATAATATATTTACTCTTAAACATACTAATTTAAGAGTAAATATATTTAACCTAAATAAACCTAGTTTACTTTAAATTTTTTAAAAGGCGGTAGTAGTTAATTTCGCCAAGATTTTTGATACCTGCTACAGTAAAGCCTTGCTTTTTATAATAGTCTAAAAGGTATTCTTTACCTTCTTGGACCACAATGGCTAATTTAGAAAATCCTTTATCTAGGGCTATTTTACAAATACCCTGTATTAAAACACAAGATAATCCTTGTTTTTGATATTCTTTATTGATACTTAAAGTATCCATATAGTATTCATCGGTTTCAGCTTCTCTCATAATTTTTAGATTATCTATCACATCTTGAATTTTAATAGGATCATCTTTAAATCCGGTAATAATGTGCGATAGTTTTTCACTATAGTTTTGAATTTTATTGCCGGCATAAGCAGTAGAAGCTCCGACTATTTCGTTATCCACAACACTAACTAAGCAGTTAGAATAATGAAGCTGATGAGTTTCCTGTGAGGTGAAACATTGTTGTAAACGGTTGAGTGTTGTATTTTTATTATCAGATACCATTAAAAAATTGGCATAATCGCCCAGTGCATTAAACATTAACCTGACGACGACTTGAGCATCTTCCCTTTTTGCAGGAATAATTTTTGTTTCCATTTTATTTTACTCTATAAAAAATTATTGTATTAAATGTTGATTTGTTAATAATAACAAAATCTTGACATAATTTATTATAGCATAAAATCTTGCACTTAAGATGTTCTAAGCAATAAAATTTCGTTTTCAGCTAAACTTTAGTACAAAAATTACCTAAATTCTTGTACCAAAGTTTAAGAAGATAACTTCTGTTGCATCGCCCGGATCTTTCTTAACTGGGAAACCTAAATCTAAACTAATTATTCCCATTGGTGATCTCCAAGATAAGCCCACACCTGCAGATACTCTAACTGTACCGGAATCTAAAATCGCTGGATTATTAGAGAAATCGGTAACCGTTCCAAAGTCGGTAAAGGTATAAACTAACAAGCCATATTGTTTAACACCTGGCATTGGAGTTTCTACTTGGAATGATCCTCTAAACATATATTTTCCACCTAAAGACTCACCTGTCTCAGCATCCATAGGTCCAATACCACCATAGTTTGCTCCAATTTTAAATCCTCTTAAAGTTGGTCCACCTAGGTTATATTTATCAATAATTTTTACATTTTGTCCGTTTAAGCCATTAATAGCCCCAACCGAACCTAAGGCTGAGAATACTACATCCTCATATAACGAGTAATACCAAATACTTTTAAAAGTATTTTTAATATAATTACTATCACCAAATAACCCTGCATACTCTGTAGTAAGACTAGTATCAAAGCCTCTTGTAGCAAAAACAGCATTATCTGTATTATTATAAGCAATAGTATGCGAAAGTGCAGATATAAACGAAGTTCCTGCTAATTCTCTAATACTTAAAGATACATTAGGGTCAACCTCATAAATATTTCTATAGAATAAGCTATAGCCCCATCTTTGCGATAGATAATCGGTTAATCTGTAGCCTATAGAGGTAGAAATCCCCTGCTCTAAATTTTTATAAAGAGTATAGTTAGATAAATTACTAGCCCCACTGTCTCTTCTGTAAACCGAAGCACTAGCGAATAGTTCTCTACCTAAGAAATATGGATTACTAAGGGTAACATTATAAACCTTAGTCATTTGCGATAAATTTAAATTAATCCCAAAGTAATTACCAGTACCAAAAAGGTTAGTTTCGGTATATCCTGCTTCAAACTGCAGTTTATCTACGGTAGAAAACCCACCACCTACAGATATTGAACCTGTTGATACTTCTTCCACATTTATATTTAAATCTACTTTACCTAATTCTTCAGCTGGAGTATCGGTAATACTTACATTAGAGAAATAACCAGTTTGGAAAAGATTTCGCTGTGCCATATTTACTCTATCTTGGTCGTAGGCATCTTGTTCGGCGAATTTTAGTTCTCTTCTAATTACATGGTCTCTTGTTCTTCT
>JAIRQL010000070.1 GCA_031256515.1 Alphaproteobacteria bacterium | reverse complement strand
TACTTTTTTGTTAGCTTCGGTAGCTCTTAAACATTTTTCTCTAGGAATTAGATAATTTCTAGCATATCCATCTTTAACATTTACAATATCACCAATTTGTCCTAATTTTGCGATTCTTTGTAATAAAATTACTTCCATTTTTCCCTCTAAAAACTATTAGTATAATTATATATTATTTTTTAAGAATTATTCTTTTTGCTTCAATTATAAAGCCGAGAACACTAAATATAATCATAAGTTCAACAAATAATACAATAATTAGTATTATATACAGCATGCTTATTAAAAAACTGTTTCTACTTTTTATTCTATCCCAAAAGAAAGAAAAACCTGTATAAAAGTACCCAAAACATAAAATAAACAATACATTGTAAAGAATATAATATAAATTTTGTTGATTATCAAGCAAATTATTAGAGATTAAAGCAAAAATTATCAAGACGATAGAAACATAAGTATAAAAGGGTGGCAAATCATACTTAGGCATAATTTCTTTATTAATAAGTATCTTAGCTTTTTCGGCAATTTTTATAGCTATATGATAGTTAAAAAACAACCAAATCACATAAAATACTGCCATAATCGTTGGTAAAATAAAGGCTAAAATTTCTAGTTGCTGTGATAAATCTTTAATAGATTCAAGCTCTTCGCCAATATATTGGTTAGCATAAATAGAGAAAAAAGTTAGAGTATCGTAAATAACATTATGAATACTAAGTGATTGAATAAAGCCATAGTAAAATAAAACTCCAGCACAAACTATAGCCGTATAAAAAGAAATAGTTGCTAAAACAAGTCCAAACGAAATACTCTTAAGTTTTAAGGTTAGCCAAGATAAAATTAAACTCGGCAAAATAAAGGCTAAGGCTATAACGATAGATAATTCAGGCGAGAAAAAGGCTATAGTAATAGTTGCCACTATTATGGGTAAAAAAGAGATAATTCCTTGCCAAAAAGCCGATAAAAAAAGTGGTAAAAAAACTATAACTAATAAGATAAAACTTAAAGTATTAAAATTATTTGATATAGTAAGCAACAGAATGCAAAAGAAGATCATTCCTGAGAAGATTGAAAAAAATATACTATTAATAATTTTCATTAACTATCCATAAGGTTTAAATTTCTAAGTATGATTATATCATACTATTGCAGTTTATCCACAAAAAAGGCATCCATAAAATAGATGCCTTTTGTTAGTTAATTCAAAAAATATTGAATGTATTGTTTTTAATTAGTTTCCTAAAGGAGCAACCAAAGCTAAAAATCTTGCTCTTTTAATAGCCTGAGCTAAATCTCTTTGTTGTATTGCTGTAGCCATAGTTAATCTTCTTGGTAAGATTTTTCCTCTTTCAGAAGTATATTTTTTGATTAAATCAAGATTTTTATAGCTAATATTTTTTAAAGTAATGTTATCAGAATCTTTATCTTCTTTAGAAAATTCTTTATCGGTAGAACCCTCAGCATTAGTATTTTCTTGCTTTACTAATAAAGAAGGAGCTTCTTCTAATTTTTCAATTTTTAAAGTTAAAGTTCTTAAAACATTTTCATTAACTGAGTGAAGTCTTTGTAATTCTTTGATTCCTTCAAAAGGAACATCTAATTGTAATAAGCAATAACTTGCTCTTTTATTTTTTTTGATTTTATAAGCTAAATTTCTTAAGCCTAAAAGTTCAGTTTTATGTACTTTACCACCAAAACTACCGATAACCTCAACAGCTTTGTTGTTAATTTCTTGTACTTGGTTTGGTGATAAATCACCTCTTAATAAATATATATATTCATATAACATTGTTTTTCCCCTATTGGATTTAATTCAACTCTAGTCAAAGAGTATAGTTTAGGTTAACTAAACTAGGTTTTCCATATTCATTCTATGCTAAAAATATTTTTTTTGCAAGAGGCTTTTAAAAATTGTTAAGGATTGGTTGAAAAATATCCTAATTTGTGGTAAAATCTCTACATTTAATTTCAATATTACTTTAGGATAAAAATATGAGAGCTTTATTGTTTCCAGGTCAAGGATCGCAAGTGGTAGGAATGGGGAAAGAGTTATACGAAAAATACACTTCTGCCAAAGAAGTTTTTCAAGAAGTTAATGATGTTTTAGGTTTTGATTTAACTAAAATTATCTTTGAAGGACCAGAAGAGATTCTACAAGCTACCGAAAACACTCAACCAGCTATTATGACTTGTTCTATGGCAGTAATTAAAGTTTTAGAAAAAGAATTTAATTTAAAACTAGAAGATTATTTTTCTTACCTTGCAGGGCATTCGTTGGGAGAGTACTCGGCTCTTTGTGCAGCAGGAGTTTTTGATATAAAAACTACCGCTCATTTATTAAAAGTTCGTGGTGAAGCAATGAAATCAGCTAGTCCAGATGGATTTAGTAGTATGGTTGCAGTTATTGGTTTAGACGATATTGCTAAAGTACAAGAATTAATAGATGGTACTAAAAAACCTAATGAAATTAGTGTGATTGCTAACGATAACTGTAAAGGTCAAACCGTAGTTAGCGGGCATAAACAATCTATAGAATCTTTAATTGCCAATGCTAAAAGTTTTGGAGTTAAACTTGCTAAAGAATTAAAAGTAAGTGGAGCTTTTCATAGCCCTTTAATGATTACTGCCTCAACTATTATGGCAGAAACTTTAAATGAGATTCCTATGAATGATGCGAAAATTCCTTTAATTTCTAATGTTTTAGCTACCGAAGTTAGCGATGCTAATCAAATCAGAGGATTACTAGTAGAACAAGTTGTTAGTAAGGTTCGTTGGCGTGAAAGCATGGAGTATCTAATATCTAAAGGAATTGATACTTCGGTTGAAGCTGGTAATGGCGAAGTTTTAAGTGGGCTTATGAAAAGAATCGATTCTAATGTTAAAAGAATTAATCTCGCAACACCAGAAAGCCTAGAAAACTTTATGAAAGATTTATAATTATTGAGTAAAATTTTTTCTTATGATATGTTTCAAATTAAAGCAATTAATAACAAGGAGAATATAAGATGTTATTTAATTTAAGCGGAAAAACAGTATTAATTACAGGAGCAGGCGGAGGCATAGGCAAAGCAATTGCTAGAGCTATGCATGCACAAGGTGCCATTGTTGGTTTATCTGATGTTAAAGAAGAATTTCTTAAAGATATAGCAGCAGAACTTAAAGATAGAGTACATATTTTACCTAGCTTTGATATTGTACAAGAAGAAAATGTTAATGCCTTAGCTGAAAAAGCTGAAGAAATTATGGGTAAGGTTGATATCCTAGTTAATAATGCTGGAATCACAAGAGATACACTTTCGGTTAGAATGCCTAAAAAGGATTGGGACGATGTAATTGCCATTAATTTATCTACACCTTTTATGCTTTCTAAAGCTATTTTATCTAAAATGATGAAAAGAAAATACGGTAGAATCATTAATATTGCTTCAGTAGTTGGAGTTATGGGAAATGCAGGTCAGGTAAATTATTCGGCTTCTAAAGGTGGTTTAATTGCTATGACTAAAACCTTAGCCCGTGAATTTGCTAACAGAGGAATCACAGTTAATGCTGTTGCTCCAGGTTTTATTGCTACGAAAATGACTGATGTTTTACCTGAAGATCAAAAACAAAAATTATTAAGTGCAATTCCAGTTGGAAAAATGGGTTCAGCTGAAGATGTAGCTAATGCTGTAGTGTTTTTAGCAACCGATGAAGCAGCTTATATTACAGGTCAAACTGTTAATGTTAATGGCGGAATGATAATGGTATAATTTGATAATTTAGCTTGAATACTTACAGAAAACTCTGGCTTTTAGTATCAAGCTAAATTAATTTAATTTTTAATTTGACAAAGAAATAATTTGTTTTATTATTCAAATAGTAATTGAGATTAAAAACTTAATTAAACCATATTAAGGAGATTTAAATGAGTGATAATAATTTTGACAAAATCAAAAAAATAGTAGCTGAGCAATTAGGTATTGAAGAAGCGAAAGTTGTTCTTGAAGCATCTTTCAGCGAAGATTTAGGTGCTGATAGTTTAGATACTGTTGAGTTAGTTATGGCTCTTGAAGAAGAATTCGGAGTAGAAATTTCTGATGAAGATGCTCAAAAATTAACTAAAGTTCAAGATGTAGTTGATTACATAGAAAAAAAACTTTAGTATTGTCTTATAATTTTTTTAATAGGGATAGTTTTAACTATCCTTATTTTTTTATATAGTGTTTTTGTAATAAATTTTTTAAGAGAAAGTTAGATATTACAATAATTAGCACGATATTTAAAATTTCTTGCTTGTGAAATTTTATTTATTAGCTAAACTAATGCTTAGCAAACATAATCATTTTATACTTAAATATTAAAGGATATCTAATGAAAAGAGTTGTTATAACCGGAATGGGAATAGTTTCACCAGTAGGTGTAGGTGTTGATACCGCATGGAATAATATTATTAATTCTAAAAGTGGCATAGTAAAAACTAGTAGCTTTAATGTTGAAAGTCTGCCTTCACATGTATCAGGAGAAATTCCTTTAGGTAGCTATGCTGAGGGTAAATGGAATCCTGAAGAATGGGTTAGCCCTAAAGAATTAAGAAGAATAGATAAATTCATCGCTTATGCTATAGCTGCTTCTAAACAAGCTATGGCTGATGCTAATTTTGGTGAATTAACCGAGGAAGAAAAAGAAAATTTCGGGGTGCATTTAGGTGCAGGAATCGGTGGTTTACAAACTATTTATGAAAATTCTTTAGCTTTAGGTAGAGATCAGGTTCTTTTAGATAATATCCCTGAAGAAGCCTTAATAAAAGAAAAACTTCCTGAGGGTTCAATCTTTTTAGATGAAAATAAAGAAAAAAATGTTTATAAAAATTCGTATAAAAAAATAAGTCCGTTTTTTATACCAGGAGCTTTAATTAATTTACCTTCGGGGCATATTTCTATTGAGTATGGTTTAAAAGGTCCGAATCTTTCTATTGTTACAGCTTGTGCTACAGGTACTCATGCTATTGGAGATTCGTATAAATTAATTAGAGATGGTGAAGCTATTGCAATGGTAGCCGGCGGTGCAGAATCTTCTGTAAACCCAATTGGTGTTGCCGGATTTGCTAAAATGAATGCTCTATCAACTAAGTTTAATAATGATAACCCAGCAAAAGCCTCAAGACCTTGGGATAAAGATCGTGATGGTTTTGTAATTGCCGAAGGGGCAGGGGTATTAATTTTAGAAGAATACGAACATGCTAAAGCTCGTGGAGCTAAAATTTATGCTGAAATTGTCGGCTATGGTACAAGTGGAGATTCTCATCATATTACTGCTCCTTGTGCAGATGGTAACGGTGCAGCAAGATGTATGGAAAGAGCTTTAAAATTTAGCGGTGTTAAAAAAGAAGATATTGGCTATATTAATGCTCATGGTACTTCTACACCACTTGGTGATAAAGCTGAAGTTGCTGCTATTAAAAGAGTTTTTGGTGATCATGCTTATAAATTATCAGTTTCTTCAACTAAATCTGCAACAGGGCATCTTTTAGGAGCGACTGGAGCAGTAGAAGCTATATTTAGTGCAAAAGCCTTGCAAGATGGAATTTTACCTCCAACTTTAAATCTTGATAATCCAGATGAGGGTTGCGATTTAGATTTTGTTCCACATAAAGCAAAAAAGAAAGATATTCAATATTCACTTTCTAATTCTTTTGGTTTTGGTGGTACTAATGGTACTTTAGTTTTTAAAAAGTATTCTGAATAGATTTATTTAATGGTGAGTTTATTGAAAAAAATCCAAATAGGAATCCTAGTATTATTTATTACTATTATTTTTATACTATTTTTTATTACCTTTAGCTCACCATTAAAGGAAGATACTTTAATCAATATAGAAAAAAACTCTTCTGGAAGAATAGTAGCAAGAATTCTTTATGAAAATAATGTTATTAGTTCGGAAAGAGTATTTCTAGTTTATCTTAAGCTAAGCGGTAAAAGCAACGATATAATACCTGGAGAATTTTTAATCCCCAAAGGAAAAAACTTTCTAGGTGTTGCTAATTTTATTACTAATCCTAAAAATATCTATTATCACAAAATTACTTTGGTTGAGGGTCAAACTGTTAAGCAATTTTTAAAACTTATTGCGGACAACCCTAATTTAACTGGTGAAATTATTACGGTTAAAGAAGGTACGATGATGCCTGATACCTATTATTTTACCAAAGGTAGCACAAGAGCCTCTCTTATCAACAGAGCTACGGATTCTATGGATAAATATTTAAATGAATTATGGAGAAATAGAAACCCTAATTTACCTTTTAAAAATAAGCACGAGGCTTTAACTTTAGCTGCTATGGTAGAAAAAGAAACTGGTATTGCTAGCGAAAGAGAACTTATAGCAGGGTTATTTATTAATAGATTAAAAATGGGTTATAAATTGCAATCTGACCCTACGGTTGCTTATGGTTTAGGAAAAGAAAGTGCTAAGGGACTTACAAAAACAGATTTAACTACAGTACATCCTTATAATACTTATACTATGTACGGATTACCAAAAGGACCAATTGCTAATCCTTCAAGAGAATCTTTACGGGCGGTATTTTTTCCAGATAAAACCCCTTATTTATACTTTGTGGCAGATGGTAAAGGCGGGCATGTTTTTACTACTAATTTAATAGATCACAACAAAGAAGTTGCTAAATGGCGAGAAATTGAAAAAAATATCCTCCAAAAAGAAAAAGCTAAGAAGAGTAAATCTTAAATTTTGAATTAAAACTTTTTATATCTTAAGATTTATTATACTTTTTTTTACATTATCCAATAAATTTTACAATAATAATTCAAAAAATATCTTAAAATTATTTTAATAAGAAACATAATAAAAGTAAGAACAGCTCATAGAATTAATGAGCTGTTTTTTTTATAATCAAATAAATATAATATTCTTGACAAATTGAGAATAATATTATACAATATGTGTATATTGTGTAGTAATTAAGAGACTTTTAAATTACAAAAATATATATAAATAATATAAAGAACAAGAGAAGAAAGGAGAAAAGAAAATGAATATAGAAGAAGAATAGATGATGCAAGAGGGAATTAAAAGCAGAGGAAGAAAGAACTAAGCTAGAAAAATAAGAAGATAGAGCAACAGAAAAGGTAGATAAAGTAATAGGTTTAAAGTTAGCTTTTTTAGAGAGTTATAATAGCACTATTACCCTCATTTTATAAAAAACAAGGGATAATAGCACTTAAAGTTAGCCAAATATAGAATATACTACACTGGCTACAATGATAATTGGAGTAATAAAGATAGTTAAAAACATCCAAGTTCTAAAAAAATGAAATTTTAAAGTTCCATTATTGGTTAATTCACCTTTGACAGTTTCTTTAGATAACCCAATGGCAAGAGTTAAAATTATTAGTAAAACTCCTACAATTAACATGTTATCAATTAATGGTCCTGAGCTTAAGCTGAATATATCCATACCAAATATTTTAAAACCACTCCATACATTTAGGCTTAAAGACATTACAATATTGGTGATAAAACAATAAATTGCTAAAATAAAAATTGCAACTTTACGATTAGTTTTAAAGATTCTTACCACATAAGGAATAGCTGTTTCTATCATAGAAATACAAGATGTAAAAGCAGCTAAAGCAAACACAAAAAAGAAAAGTGTTGAAAAAATTACTCCAAAGCCAAGATTAGAAAATACCTTAGGTAAGGTTAAAAAAGTTAAACCTGGTCCAGAAGACATATCATAACCAAAGGCAAATACTGCTGGAATAATTAAGATAGAAGCAAATACACCAGAGATAGAACATAAAGCTACAGTAGAAGCGGCACTTGAGGTTATATTATAATTTTTACTAGTATGCGATGCAAAAACCACCATAGTGGTGATTCCTATAGATAAAGATAATAATGCTTGCCCTAGTGCTGGTAATATAGCTTTTGGAAGGTCGTTAATATTAAAGGTAAAAATATACTTTAAACCACTTGTAGCATTATCTAAAGATAGTATTCTCACAGTTAAAATTACTAAAATTACAAATAAAGCCGGTAGGAAAAAAAAGTTGATTCTTTCTACCCCTTTTACTAAACCATTTAGATTAATAAATACTGTAGAAATGGTAACTAAAAATGAAAAAGCAATCAAAGTAATAGGGCTTACTAATAGACCATTAAATACACCTGCGTAATACTCAATAGGATTATCATTATACTTTATAAATCCTAGTAAAGAATTAACAAAGTAGTAAAAAGTCCAAGAGGTTACCACAAAATAAAAGCTAATTAAAACTAAAGTTCCCAGTAGGTTTAAATAAACAGCTTTAGAGAAAAAAGTGCCATGTTTTAATTTAGATTTTAGGCTATCTAAAAACGGATATCCTAAGTATCTTCCGATTATAAATTCAGATAGCATAACCGAAAAACCAATAAAAAAGGCAAAGAATAAATAAGCAAAAATAAAAGTACCTCCGCTATATTCGGCAACAAAATAAGGAAATCGCCAAATATTGCCAAGCCCAATAGCCGAGCCAGCAGCAACAAAGATGAATCCTAATTTTGAGAGAGTCCTATTATTTTTCTTATCAGTCATGAAATACCTCATACAATTTTAATATACTATAAGTATAAAGTATGAATATTTATAGGGGTTGTTGTCAAACTAAATTTCACAATTTTTTATTATTTTTGATATAATATAATAAAATAATAATTTTTAAGTAAGAGAAATAATGAAAAAAAATTTAGTAATGCTTCCAGCTTTAATGTGCGATGAAAGACTATTTGAACATCAAATTCAAATGTTAGAACCATATTTTAATATTAAAGTTTTTACATTTAAAGATATAGATAATATTAAAAATGCTGCTAAGTATATTGTTGAAGAAATGGGTGATGAAAAATTCCATGTTTGCGGAATTTCTATGGGTGGATATATTGCCCTAGAGCTAATGCGACATACCGAAAATATTGAAAGTTTAGTTCTTATTAATACTAGTTTTTATGAAGATAATCTTGAGAAAAAGGCTCAAAGATTCATGCAAATTGAAGAAGCAATGGCAGTTAATGATTTCCAGTTTAAACCCCTTAATGATAATATAATCAAGGCTTATTTGCATAATGCTTCTTATAAAAAAACCTCTCTTTTAGAAAAAATGGCAAAAGATATTGGTCGCTTAGGATTTATTAATCAACAAAAATTGATTTTATCTAGAAAGTCGGCAGTGGAAGATTTCCAGTATTACAATATTCCTACTCTTATTGTAAGTGGTAGCCAAGATATTATAACTCCTACTTTTATCCACGAAGAAATGGTAAATAATCTTAAGGATGGAACACTTGTAAGCATAGATAATTGCGGACACTTAAGCCCACTAGATCAACCAGAGGCTTTATCTGCTGTTTTAGAATTATGGTTTAAAAGAGTGTAAAATTAATGAAGAAATTTTGTTTTTTACTGGTAATGGCTTTATTTTTACAGGCTTGTAATAAACCTTTAGACGAATATTTAAGAAAAGAAAAGATAAAAAAAGAGTTTAAAGAAAAATCAGATAATAGTTGTCCGCTAGCCTATTTAGGAGAAGGAAAAGATATTCTAGTAGCTAATATTTATTTTCAAGATAATAAATATACTCTTACAGCAGAGGATAATAAAATAATTAGTGATGTAGCTAGTATTCATGCTAAATGCCCGCAAGAGATTCTATTAATCGGACATGCTAGTAATATGGAGACCGAAGATTTTACTTTTACTAATGGGATTAGCTTATCTTTAAATAGGGCTAAAATGGTGGCACAAAGGTTGCAAGATAACC
>JAIRQL010000026.1 GCA_031256515.1 Alphaproteobacteria bacterium | reverse complement strand
AGCTCCAGCGACTACTGAACCAGCAAAAACATCAGCTCCAACAGCTACAGTAGCTCCTGTTTCTGCAACTACTTCAACTGGTGGTAAAATTTTTATTACTCCATTAGCTAAAAGAATTGCTCAGCAAAACTCTTTAGATATTGCTAAAGTTAAAGGTAGTGGTCCTAATGGTAGAATTATTAAGCACGATATTGAAGTAGCTCTTAAAGGTGGAGTTGTAGCTTCAAATAGTGTTGCAGATAATACTCAAGCTCAAGCAACTGCTGGTTTAGGTGGTTATCCTGCTGGTTCTTATGAAGATAAGCCAAATAGCGGTATGAGAAAAACTATTGCTAAAAGGCTTTTAGAATCTAAAAATACTATTCCACATTACTATTTAACTATAGATTGTAATATGGAAACCATCCTAAAAGCTAGAGCAAGCCTAAACGATATAGCTAAAGATAAATATAAATTATCTGTAAACGATTTTATTATTAAAGCTGTAGCTATGGCAATGAAAGATGTTCCTGATGCTAATGCCTCTTGGCAAGGGGATACCACAAGATTTTATAAAACAAGTGATGTAGCTGTAGCGGTAGCAACTCCAACAGGACTTTTCACTCCAATTATTTTTGAAGCTGAGAAAAAAGGTTTAGTGCAAATATCTAATGAAATGAAAGACTTAGCTAGCCGTGCTAAAGAAGGTAAATTAAAACCTTCAGAATATCAAGGTGGTGGCTTTAGTATTTCTAACTTAGGTATGATGGGAATTAGAGATTTCTGTGCGATTGTTAATCCTCCTCATGCTGGTATTTTAGCAATTGGTACTACCGAAAAAAGAGCAATTGTTGTTAAAGATGCAGTTGTAATTGCGAATATGATGAGTGTTACCATATCTGCAGATCACCGAGTTATGGATGGTGCTGTAGCTGCAAAATTCTTAAATGCTTTTAAAAAGTATATAGAAAATCCTGTAAGTATGATTTTATAAATTTAATAACAAAATAGGAAAAAAAGATGTCAAATTTTGATGTAATAATAATAGGAGCAGGTCCTGGTGGCTATGTGGCAGCTATTAGAGCTGGTCAATTAGGTTTAAAAACAGCAATTATAGAAAGAGAAAATCTTGGTGGTATTTGTTTAAACTGGGGTTGTATTCCAACTAAAGCCTTATTAAGAAGTGCTGAAATTTATAATCATATGAAGCATGCTAAAAATTATGGACTTACTGCCGATAAGTTTGATTTTGATTTACAAGCAATAGTAAAAAGAAGCCGTGATGTATCTAAACAGCTTTCTTCTGGTGTGGCTATGCTTTTAAAGAAAAACAAAGTAGAAGTTTTAAATGGTGTTGGCTCATTACTAGGTGGTGGTAAAGTTGAACTTAATCAAGATGGTAAAAAAACTGTTCTTGAAGGTAAGCATATTATTGTAGCAACTGGAGCAAGAGCAAGAGTTATTCCTGGTTTTGAACCAGATGGTAAATTTGTATGGACTTATAGAGAAGCTCTTGTGCCAACTGAAATGCCAAAAAAATTACTAGTTATGGGAAGTGGAGCAATTGGTATAGAGTTTGCTAGTTTCTACAATAGTTTAGGTGCAGAAACTACAGTTGTAGAACTAATGGATAGAGTTATGCCAGTGGAAGATGAAGAAATTTCTACAATGGCAAAAAAATCTTTTGAAAAACAAGGTTTAAAAATCTTAACTTCTACAAAAGTTTTAGGAATTAAAAAGAATGCTAATGATGTAACGGTAACCTTAGAAGATGCTAAAGGTGTTAAAAGCGAAATCACTGTAGATAAAGTAATTTCGGCAGTAGGTATTGTGGCTAATATTGAAAACATCGGTTTAGAAAAAACTAAAGCTAAAGTTGAAAATGGTCGTATCGTAGTTGACGAATACTTAAAAACAGCTGAAGCAGGTGTTTATGCTATCGGTGATGTGGTAGCGGGTCCTTGGTTAGCTCATAAGGCTTCGCACGAAGCAATTATTTGTATAGAAAAAATTGCCGGACAAAATCCACATCCATTAGATAAATCTAAAATACCAGGATGTACTTATGCTAATCCTCAAGTTGCTTCTGTTGGTTTAACCGAGAAAAAAGCTAAAGAATTAGGAATTGAAATTAAAGTTGGTAGATTCCCATTCATAGGTAATGGTAAAGCTATTGCTTTAGGTGAACCAGAAGGCTTAGTTAAAACTATCTTCAATGCAAAAACTGGTGAATTACTTGGTGCTCACATGATAGGTGCTGAGGTAACTGAAATGATTCAAGGTTATGTAATTGCAATGGGATTAGAAACAACCGAAGCTGAGTTAATGCATACTGTTTTCGCTCATCCTACTTTATCTGAAATGATGCACGAATCAGTTCTACAAGCCTACGGTAAAGCAATTCATATTTAAACTTTTTTAAATAAATATAGATTGTTTCTATTAATAAAAAATCCTCCATATATAAATTTGTATATGGGGGATTTTTATTATATAATAGCAATATCAAACTAAGTGAGGAAACTTATTTATGGATATAGAAAAATTTGAAAAGAGCTTTATTAAATTTTTAACTGAAGATATAGAAAAATTTGATATTGCTAAAGAAAATTTAGAAAAAGGCTATCCAGCTACATATATGGACGAGAAGGGTAGAGTTGTTAAAGAATACCCTAATGGAAAAAAATATTTAGTAGGCTTTAATGAAGCAACTAAAAAAACCTTTGATATGGAAGAAATTTTTGATTAAACCACAGCTATGGATAGTAGCAGGACCAAATGGTAGCGGTAAGTCAACTCTTATTGCTAAATATCTGCCTATATTTAAAGATAGAGTAGAGTTAATTAATCCTATAATATTGCAAGAAACTTAGCCGAAGATACAAGATACCCAAGTATAGAGGTGCAACTTAAGGCAGGTAAGCAGGCTATAATTCAGCAAAACCTTATGCTAGAAAATAAACAATCTTTTGTAATAGAAACTACATTTTCTGGTAAGCATGAAATTAATTTACAAAAACAAGCAGAAGGATTAGGATATAAAACAAATTTAGTATTTGTAGGTATATCTAATGTTTTAACGAATATAAGCCGAGTAGAAAATAGGATTCAACAAAACGAACACTTTGTAGATTCAGAGGATATAATAAGAAGATATACCAGATCTTTTGAAAATTTAAAGAATAATTATAAACTTTTTGATAGAGTTTTTATTTTTGATAATTCTTACAAAAAACATATTCTTAAATTATCCATAGAAGAGAGTAAAATAAAATTTCAAGCTAAAGAACAACCAAATTGGATAGTTAATAATATAATAGACTTACAAGAAGATACTTTATTCTAAGTTTTTATCAAAATCAAAATCTCTAGCATCTAATTTACCAGTTTTATAAGCAATATTTATACTGTTGATATATTTTTTAAAATCCTTATTAACCTCGTATAGTCTATTTATCATAGCAAAATCAATTTCTGTTTTCTCTTTAGCTAAAAATAATATCTCATGGGAGCTATAGTCGTATAAATTTTCACTATCTAAAGAAATAACTCCAATACCATATAAATTAGATAAAATTCCTAATTCTTTTAAGATTTTATCTGCAGAAGGAGATTTTCTAATATCAAGTGCTACTAAATAACCAACATTTGACCAAGAAGAGTTGGCAACTGCTTGGAAAAAATATTCTCGCAAGTTAGACAAATTTAATTTTAGCTTAACTTCTAAAGACCATAATTTATATTTCTGTGAGTAGAAATTATCTGCTAATTTATTTAGCTATTTCCCAGCTTGTAAATTTTTTATTAGGAGAGTCTTTTAAAATTTCAACAACTAAGTCAGATAAAGTTTCTTTTGCCATAAAATTCTCTTATATAATATTATTTAATTTACTTTTAATGTATTTTTATGTTGACAAAAATACAAACAATGTATATAATATGATTTATATAATAATAAAACCATTAATACTTAAGTTTATATCATTTTTAGTATTATTTGAGTATTGGAAAATTTTATATAATAAAAAAATTAAAAGAGAAAAGGAGGTTATAAAATGTATATTATTAACTTAATTTCATAAGATTTAAAAGGATAGGTTTAAGGTTATTAAAAGCATTTTCCACAGAAATATTAGGATTATCGTTTAGATATAGTTTAGTAGATTGATAGCAGGATAATAATATTTTTCCATTTATTGCTACATTATGTTCTTTAGCAAAATTATAGGCATAATTAACTACTTCATTAAATAAGTCTTCATCTATATTTAAATTAGATTCATCATTGAAAAAATAACTCATAGATATATTTGCAAACTTAGATATTTTATCAAGTAAATCTATACTTATTGCAGTTTTTCCATTAAGATATCTACTAAATTGAGCATTATCTATGCCAAATTTTTCACAAAAAATCTTTTGTTTTGTATACTTAGTTTTAATTAGTAATCTTAATTTCTCAATTATAAAGTCTTGTATTTCCAAATAGTTAGCCTTAAAAACATATTTTATTGATTAATAAGTCAAAATTTATATTGAAATTGATTTATTAATCCATTATAATAGATTCGTATATTAAAGATATTCTCGTAGAGATTAATATAGCTAAAAATTATACCATTTTTAGTATAGATTTAGTATTTAAAAATTTTCACCTATAGAAATAAGGTCTTATTTTTATAATAAAATTGCATTAAAAACTTAAATCTATACGAATCTTTTTTGAGATTGGTTAATTTTTATGGAGAATTCTTATACATCCTAAGATTGAACAAGTTTTTTTATTTATAAAAATAGCTAATAATAATCAGCTTAGAATGGAGTTAAAATATAATTTTAACTCATTAAGTTTACATAGCAACTTACAGATGTCTATATTTTTCTTAAAATAAAGATTAGTATGCGAATATGTGGTATCTACATATTCTATGTTTGTTTTTTATTTTCAGTACTAATATATTGCAGGCTTCTATATTAGATGAATTTAAGCATAATTTTTTTGTTGAGTTTAAAGAATCGCAAGTTAATAGTTTTATGCAACAATCTCAAGAGGTGATTGTTAAAAATAATCAAGCATATTCTTTCGGATATTTAATCAAAAAAGATAATCTTTATTTAGGAGTTGGATTAGATAAATTTAAGAATAACCCATCCTCATATAAATTAAAAGAAGCAAATATTACAATTAATAGGGATTCCTCATGGTTGCTACTGGCAAAATATAATTTCTATGAGTTTGAAAATATAAAACTACTATTTGGACTTAGTTTAGGCTATCAAAATAATAATATTAACCTTGATTATAAGCATAGCGAGATTCAATCTTTACAAGAAATTGGCAAAGAAGAGCTACAAATTGGAATTATTATTGATGATAAAATAAAAAACCAATGTAATGCTGGTTTTAGTGGAGGAAGTATTGGTAATAATGTGATTTATGATAATACTATTAATGAGTATGTTATTATTGGCGATGGAATTTTCTGTAAATACTTTTACTACATAAAAAAGGAGATTATCTCAAATAAAAGTAGAAACTTTATGCAAACATCTTTGCCAATTTCTATAGATTTTACCACAATGTATGAGGTTTATCCTAATCTTGATTTAGGTATATCTTTAGGTTTAACTATGGTAGAAAAACTTAATATAAATTATAACGATACAACTATAAATGTTATCGCTCAAAATACTTCTTCTAATTATATTATAGCTTTTATAATTAACTTTAAGTTTTAACTAAGCTGTTGACTTTAAACTTGCCGAAGG
Source organism: Alphaproteobacteria bacterium (assembly GCA_031256515.1). Lineage (GTDB taxonomy): Bacteria > Pseudomonadota > Alphaproteobacteria > WRAU01 > Hepatincolaceae > WRAU01. Next base: position 5,383 of record JAIRQL010000026.1, on the reverse strand, counting down.
CATGGAAATACCAGTAGAATTATCCGATAAATTTAAGTTTGCTAGACAAAAATCTAAGTTAGCAGGGATAATTCTTGGTTCATACTTTGTAATTATGAAAGAATATTAAAGCTAATTAATAATGTATCAAATTATTGTGAAACATTTTGTTGTTTGTTGATAAAAACCTTATAATAGAGTATAATTATATTATTATTCTACGAATCTTGTAATTCGTTTAAGAAAATTATTTTATAACTAATAATAAATAAAGGAGGCGAAAATGTTATTTCTATTAAATAAAGTTAAATCTTTTATTTTTATAGTTTTCATATCTTTATCTAGCATAAGTGCTTATGCTGTATCTTGTAGTATTATAAAAACACCAATTAATTTAGATGGAAGTTATGTAAAAGGGCTTGAAGCGCTTGGTACAGCTCTTTCAGAACCAGTAATAGGGAAAAAAAATCTAAGACAAACACTATCTATTCCTGCAAGAAAAACAGGGATGAATTGTACTGGTATTCGTATAGTTAATAATAATGGTAAATCAGTTAGGGCTGTTTTTCTTAATGATGATATGAGTTTACAGGGTCTTATTATAAATGATCGTTATTATCATTTTAAAGATGCAAAAATTAGAGTTTTAGATAAAATATCTCATAGTTATGTAGCAGATCTTAAAGGAAAATACGAAACAGCACAAGGAATCTCAATATCCTATGAAACTATTAATAGTGCAGTAGATACTTTAAACGATGCTCATGGTGAAGTAAATATGAAAATAAGACAAAGCCTAGCAAGAATAATGTTTGTAACCACAGAGGCTTTAAGATTTAGAAGCATAAGTGATGTTTCTGTTAAAATGCTTAATAAAGAACATAAAGATAAAGTGTTATGGAAAGATTATGCTTTATCTATAAAAAATTGGGAAAGTTTATCTGAAAAAGCATTAAAAGAAGGTATTGTTGTGCCAAAAGATTTACAAAGTGCTATAGGAACAAAAAATGATGTGCAGATAGCAAAAAGAATAGTGTTGTAATAGGGGTGAAAAATGTATTATTTACTAGATAAATCTAAATCTTTTATCTTAGCAGTTATTGTTTTTTTAGGAACTATGATTTCTTATGGTTATGCTTGGGATTGTCCGGTTGTTCCTACTAATATGAGCTTAGATAGAAATTATGTAAGAGGCTTAGAGAACTTAGGAAATATGGTATCTGAAAGAGTTAGAAATAGGCAAGACCTAAGACAAACCCTTCCGCAAACTATACGCACCACAGCAACTAGATGTGTACAAGTTAATATGGTTAATAATAATGGTACAACTTTAGGGCTTATTTTCTCTACTAGCGATTTATATCTGCAAGGATTTATAACTACTAATAACATGTATTTTATTTTCCCAGAATCAGATATTAGAGTTATACCTGGCACAAATACTAGAATATTAGAGTTTGGTAGAAACTATAGAAGAGACCTTAAGGCTTCAGGTATGCCAATATCTTATGAAAATATTAATAATGCTGTAAATATTTTAGCAAATTTTGAGGGTAGAACATCTATGGAAGCAAGGCAGTCTCTTGCCAGAGTAATGTTTGTAACTTCAGAGGCTTTAAGATTTAGAAGTGTATCAGATGTTTCAGTAAGAATTCTTGCTAATGAAGCTGAAAGTATAAGATGGAATGATTTTTCTAAATCTGTAAATAATTGGATAAAATTATCTAATCGTTCTTTAAGGCATGGAGTTGAAGTTTCTACTAACTTACAAGATAAAATAGGAACTATCAATGATGTTCAAATAGCTAGAAGAAAACAATAAAACATAATAAAAAAGGAAGGTAGTAAAAACAATGTCAATGAAGCAAACTAAGTTCTTGGTAATATTTGTAGGTGTGTTTTTATGGAGTGTAAATTTATTTGCATTTAACTGTAGAGTTGTTAATACACCAATTACTTTAGATGCAAGATTTACAGTTAGTATAGAAAATTTAAGATCAGTAATATCTACTCCAGTTCAAGGTATATCTGGCTTAAGACAAACTCTTGATACAGAATCAAATATAGCATGTACTCAGGTTAGCATTATAAGTGATGGTGGAGAGATTCTTAAAGTAATTTTATCTAATAGGCATTTATATGTACAAGGGTTTATAACTTCTGATAATATATACTATCGTTTTTCTAACTCTTCAGTTAGTGTTATTACCGGAGTAACTACTAAGGTATTGGGTTTTAGTAATAATTATAATAATTTATCAGTTTCAAGTATACGTTTATCTCATGCTAATATTAGCAGTGCTATAGATAGTTTAGCAAAATTTAATGGTTCAGCAAGAACTAGAACAAGACAAGATCTTGTAAGAATAATGTTTATTACCTCTGAATCTTTAAGATTTAGAAGTGTTAATGATATTTCAGCTAGAGTTTTAACTCATAGTCCGCAAAGTATTAGATGGAATGATTATACCGCTTCTATAACTAATTGGAGAAGATTATCAAACTTAGCCTTAAATTCGGGGATTGTTGTTCCTTTTAATGCAGCAGCAGCTTTAGGAACAAAAGATGATATTCAAATAGCTTTAAGAAGACCAATCTAATAAAGCCTAATTAAATATGATTAAATAGCTATAAAAAAAGAGAGAGTAAAAAACTCTCTCTTTTGCTTTTTTATATTTATAAATATTACTCAGTATAATCTACAACTTGGCGACCATGATAAGCATCGGCTGGTATAGTTGATGATATCTCAGTTAGGTTAGCTTTAGTAATTTTACCAGCAGCAGTAAGTTTCATATTATTACTTTTGCAGGCTTCATAAATTTTATGAAGATTATCAACACCTTCAAGAGCAGTTTTAGCTCCTCCTGAGCTTAATAGATGCTTAACTCCAAGTTTTTTAAGTTTCCCTATTTCATTCCAAGAATCTTTAACTTCATCTATAGCACGGTGCATAACAATTTCTAAGCCAGTGGATGCTTTGCATAACATATCCATTAGTTTATAATCTATAGTGTTATCAGCATGTAAAGTTCCAAAAACTACTCCACTAACTGATAAACTTTTACAAACATTAATATCATGTAGCATAATATTTACTTCATTTTCATTGTAAACAAAATTACCACCACGAGGTCTTATCATAACAAAAGTAGGAATAGATAGCTTATCTACAGAAAGTTTAATATTACCATAGGAAGGAGTAATGCCCCCAACAGCTAAATTTTCACATAACTCAATTCTAGTAGCTCCATTACTTTGAGCTATTAAACTTTCAGAAAAATTCTCACAACAAGATTCAATAATATATGGTACTTCACTCATAGTAATTCTCCTTTAATATTTAGGGGTTGTAATTAAAATATTAGCTAAAACATTACTTCTATTAATGATTTTAAAATCCTCTTTTGCAGGTAGAAGTACTGTATCAGCTTTACTCAAAGATATAGTTTCTTTTGTATTCCCAACGGTAATTTCACCATTTACTAAAGATAGCAAACAACATGATTCTTCTGTTGTGCTAAAATTAAATTCTTTTTCTATAGCATAGTTATTTGTAGTAAAATATTGAGAATTAACTACTTGATAATTTTTTTTAAGGTCAACATCTATAATTTTAGGCTGTTGTGGATTTTTAAAATCAATACATTCCAAAGATTCAGCAATATGTAATTGACGAGGATTCCCCTCTGTATCAAGTCTTCCCCAATCGCTTACTCTATAAGTGGTATCGCTATTTTCTTGAATTTCTAAAATTAAATTTCCTGCTCCTATAGCATGGATAGTACCAGATTCCACATAAATTAACCGATCTTTTTTAGAATCGGTAATATTTATGAAATTTAAAAGATTATAAGAAGATAAATTTTCAATAAAATCATTCTTAAATTTATCGGTAGCAATAGCTGTATTTTCTTTAAGTCCTGCCATGATTTTAGCATCTTTTTCGTTATCTAAAATATACCAAAATTCGCTTTTAGATTGCGGATTACCTTGAAGTTTAGGAATATCATCTTTTTTAGGATGTACCTGCAGAGATAAATCTTCTTTAGCATCTAAAACTTTTACAAGAATAGGAAAAGGCTTGCTAGTATCAAAATTACTACCAAAAAGAGATTTTCCATATTTTTTTCGTAAATCTTGGAGGCTTAACCCCTGGAGACTACCATTTATAACAATACTTTGGTCTTCAGTACGATCAGAAATATCCCAAGATTCACCAACGATGTTATAAGAGGTATCATTTTTTCTATGTAGTTTTGTAAATATAGAATCACCGCCCCAAAGACGATATTTTAAAATATTATTAAATTTAATAGGGTACATAGTATATCTCTAAACATTAATTGTTTAATAGAATTATAGCATAAAAAATTATAAACTTTTACATAATTTAAAAATAGTATATGATACTATCATAAATATATGAAAAATAAATAGGAGTTTAGAATGAAGTTTTTATATACAGTATTTGCTTTTTTATTATTAACTTTTTCTTTGCATGCAGCGGATTTTGCTGTAGTAGATTACCAAGCAGTTATTCAAAAATCTAAGGCTTTCGCAAGTTTTCAAGCACAAGCCGAAGCTAATAAAAAAGCCTTAGAAACTCAATTCCAAAAAGAAAGTGAAGCATTAAAAGCTGAAGAACAAAGTTTAGTTAATAAAAGACCAGAGCTTTCTGAAGCTGAATTCAACAAAAAAAGAGCAGATTTTGAAGCTAAAGTTACTGCTTTTAGAAATAAATATCAGCAAAAACAAACTGATTTTGAAAAAAACAACAATGAAGTTTTAAAAACTATTGAGGCTCAACTTAGAAAATCTATTAATGAAATTGCTAAGGCTAGAAATTTAGAAGTAGTTTATAACTCTATGGCTCTTGCTTATTTTGATAGTTCTAAAGATATTTCTGATGAGATTCTTAAAAAATTAGATGCAGCTTTACCAAAAGTATCATTGAAAAAGGTAGCTTAAGTTTTTAAAGGGTGAATGAAATGTCTAAATTTTTTAAAGCAGCTAAATCTTTTACTCTTAAGGAAATTGCCGATTTTACAGATGGTAAAATAATTGGTAATCCTGAGTTGAAAATTGATTCTATAACAGCTTTAGAAAATGCTACACATCAGGATATTTCATTCTTTAATAATCCTGCATATTTAGAACAATTTACTAATACTAAAGCGGGAGCTTGCTTTATATCAGAAAAATATATTGATAAAGCTCCGCAATCGCTTTCTTTGATTGTTGTAAAAGATCCTTATCTTGCTTTTGCAACTCTTTCTGGAAAACTTTATCCATTACCAGAAATTACTGAACAAATGGGTAATTTTGTAGATATTCACGAAAGTGCTACTATTGGTAAAAATTGCCATATATCCAACTTTGTTAGTATTGGTAAAAATGTAGT
>JAIRQL010000013.1 GCA_031256515.1 Alphaproteobacteria bacterium | reverse complement strand
ATCAAATTGGTATGAAGTCTTCTTTTATAGACTATTTTGAAAAAATTGCCCCAGATACTATGGATGTTCCACATGCTTTATTTATGATAAAACTTCTTTATGATAATAATAAAAATTACTATCCTGAGCATGAGATTAAAGTTGAAAATATCTTAGATATGATGATAGCTAATGGCTATGTTCCTGAAAATCTAAGAGAAGATGTTCTTGCGGAATATAAAAAAGTTAAAGCAAATGCTAAATTACCAAGAACTTCTTTCTCAATTTATTTAGATAGATTGTTCTTAGCTGGATACGATCATTTCCCTGAATCTTATGATATTACTGTAAAGTCTACTTTTTCTAACTCTTTACAAAATACATTGTCTTCTATGTTAGCAGATCAATTGAAAAGAAATAATATTCCTGAAGGTTCAGCAATTGTTATTCAAAACAATCAATTAATCGTGGGTTTAACCATTACTTTAGTTGACGGTAGAATGTATTACGAAAATTCTTACCCAAATGCTTTTGCTTATAATTCAATTAAACCATTTATGTATCTAACTTTATTAGATAATAGAAAAGATGTACCTTCGCAATTGCTAAGTTTTGATAAACAAAATCTAATATTCTCAAATAAAAGAATTGAGCAGTTTATAAAACCAGTGATTAATCCAAATCTAGTTATTACAGAGGATTCTCCTAAAATGACTGTTAAAGAACTAGAAACTATAGAATCACAAAATTTAGCTATTATGCCAAGTGGAATTAGAAAACTACTAGCCGAAAAATTATCTTATCTAGAAAATAATTTCTTCGCAGAAGTTCCTGCTAAAAATTACGAAGCAATGCTAAATAGATTAAGAATAACTCCTTATGAAGTTCCTGTAGCTATGCCAGACTTACTAAGTGGTGATATTAGAGTGAATCTTTTTGATTTAGCTAGAGCTTATACTGCTTTCCAAGCTGAGCCTACAATTGTTAATAGTGGAATTATTGATACTATTAATGGTGTAGCCGAAGAGCAATACAAAGCTCAAGAACTTTTAAGCATAAGAAAAACTTTTACTAATCTGTTAAAAAATATTTACTTTAACACTATAAGTACTCCTAATGGTCAACAATTTTATATTATGATTGACTTCCAAACTGCAATTATTTTCAATAATGATTATGTGGTAGCTTTATGGTTAGGAGATTTAAGTGGTGATAAAAAGTTCAAGGATACTACAGAAAACCTTGAAATATTAGTAAGAAATGTTTTAAATTTATTACAGCAATAATTTTTTATAATATTAAAAAATATGAGTAGTGATACAAAAAGCGATTTATCTGTAGTTTTGATTTTAGGAATATTCTTAAAAAAAATTCCTTTATCATTACTGCAACCTTTTTTAGCAAAGTCTTTACAAGTAGTTCAAGAAAAACATCCAAGAATTTTTGAAAGACTATCCTCAGAAGAATTTGATTTTATTATAGATGCTATAGATCTACCTTTTGTGTTTTATTTAAAACCATCACAAACTTCTCCCATTTTAAAGGCAATTAAAAGAGGAGAAAATCTGCAGGCTTCAGCTACCATTAAAGGAACTTTAAGCAATTTATTACAGCTTTTTGAAGGAAGTGCCGATGGTGATGCTATGTTCTTTTCTAAAGAACTGGTAATAGAAGGTTCAACCGCTGCTACTGTTGCCCTAAGAAATGCTATAGATGGTGAAGATATGGATATTATCAACGATCTATCAGAAATTTTTTCACCTTTTGAAGATATTACCAAGAAAATTGCTAATAAAACCATCAAAAAATATAATTTTTTACAAACTAACCTAAATAAAATCACCTCATCGGTTCTTTCTCGTGCTAATAAAGATATTTCTTCTTTAAAAAATAGGCTTTATGATATGGAAGAAGAACTTGATAACCTTAAAATTTCTATAAATAAAATAAAAAAAGAAGAAATTAGAAAAAAATCAGATTATAATAACCCATAATCAATTATTATTTTTTATCAGGTTGAACATTATCATTAATGCAAAAAAAGACTTTACCTTACAGTAGTTAAAGCAATCTAATTAAAATACAAAAAAAGGTAAACAAGATGAAAAAGTTAGAGATAGTTTGTCCTGCAGGAACTTTATCAGCTTTAAAAACAGCTGTAGATGCTGGTGCTGATACTGTTTACTGCGGTTTTAGAAACGAAACCAATGCAAGAAATTTTCCAGGTCTTAACTTTTCTAAAGAAGAGCTTAAAGAAGGTGTAGCTTATGCTAAAGCAAAGGGAGCCAAAGTTTTAGTAGCAGTTAATACTTACCCTACCGCTGGCAAGCTAGAAATTTGGCATACAGCCCTAGCCGATGCAGAAGAATGTGGTGCTTATGCGGTAATTTTAGCTGATATTGGACTCCTTGATTATGCCCATAAAAATCACTCTAATTTAAAAAGACATCTTTCAGTACAAGCTACTGCCTCATCGGTTGAAGCTATCAACTACTTTATCCAAACTTATGATGTTAGCCGTGTGGTTTTACCAAGAGTTTTAACTTTAAGGCAAATCAAACAATTTAAAGAAAGAACTAATGCCGAAATTGAGGTTTTTGTTTATGGTGGCTTATGTGTAATGGCAGAGGGCAAATGCTCTTTATCATCATATATTACTGGCAGATCACCAAATAAAAATGGAGTTTGTTCTCCTGCAGAATTTGTTGAGTACGAAGATAGAGGTCGTAATCTTGTTAGCAAACTTAATAATTCGGTTATTAATTCTTTCAAAAAAGAAGAATCACCAGGTTATCCAACCATCTGTAAAGGCAGATTTAATGTAGACGATGAAACTTCTTATTTGTTTGAAGAACCAACCTCTCTAAGTATTGTAGATATGCTACCAGAACTATTAGAAGCCGGTGTAAGTGCTTTAAAAATAGAAGGAAGACAAAGAGGTAAAGCCTATGTGGAAGCCATTGTTAAACAATTCCGCAATGCTGTTGATTTAGTTAATGAGGGAAAAAGTTATAATTCTTCTGATATTTCTAACCTTTCAGAAGGAAATGCCAATACTACAGGTGCTTATGTAAGGAAATGGTTATAAAATGAGTAATGATTATAAATTAACATTAGGAGCTTGTCTTTTTAACTGGAAAGTTAATGATTGGCAAGATTTTTACTTTAAAATTGCCGATGAAACTCCAATAGATGAAGTATATCTTGGTGAAGTTGTTTGCTATAAAAGGTATCCTTTTTTTGAGGTAGCCTTTGAAAATGTGGTAGATAGGCTAACCAAAGCTGGGAAAAAAGTCCATTTCTCTACTTTTTCTTTAATTTTAAGCGATTTAGAAATGAATACCTGCAAAAAATTAATTGAAAAAGCTCAAGATAATACTCTTATTGAAGTCAACGATGTTGGGTTATTAGGGCTTTTAAAAGATAAACCTTATATTATTGGTCCAACTGTTAATGTTTATAATGAAGGTACAATTAAAACCTTAGAAGAACAAGGTGCTAAAAGATTCTGCTTCCCTTATGAAATTGATAAAGAATCTCTAAGAGTAATGGCTAGTACGGCGAAACCAACTACCGAAAAAGAAATCTTTGCTTTTGGTCGTATGCCTTTAGCAATTGCGGCTAGGTGCTATCATGCTAGAATTCATCATACCTCTAAAGATGATTGTAAGTATGTTTGCGAAAAAGATTATAACGGTAAGGTTATATCTACTTTGGTGGACGAAAACTTTTTAACAGTTAATGGTACTCAAACTATGTCGTACTCTTATAATAATTTAATTAATGAAGTCCACGATTTAATGGCAATGGGAATTAATATTTTTAGAATATCTCCCCATTATATGGATATGAATAAGATAATAGCTTTATTTAAAGATGTATTAGATAAAAAAATTACAGGAACAGAGGCTTTAGCAACAATGCAACCACTATTGCCAAAAGGAGAAAAATTCTCTAATGGCTTCTATTATGGTGGCGAAGGTAGATTATACGAAAAATTTGAGTAAATTATTTGTTTATACTAAATGAAACCTTGAAATTATAAAATTAAAAATTATAATTATTGAGTGTAAAAGTTAAGTATATAGACTAAAAATATGAATTCATAAAACACCATCTCACTATTACTATGCTGACATGGTGGTAAGTATGGATATTTTGAATATTCTACAGATATTTATGATTTACTATAAATTGGTAAAAATTAATAGTTATCGTCTTTTAAATATTATCAGATTATAACTGTTAGTTTGTTTTTGTTATTTTAAAATTTTATAGATTACTGATTGCTATTTTCTTAAAACTATCTTATCTATATGTTGGGTAGATTAAAGAGTATTGGCTCTTTTTTACATATTTATAATTGGAGTGGTGTCCGAGTGGCTTAAGGAGCACGATTGGAAATCGTGTATA